>JAPLIR010000029.1 GCA_026389015.1 Candidatus Dependentiae bacterium
GTCTGCGAGCAGCATTCTCGAGTCTTATCTTTATTATATCATACGTACTTTTTATCATTCCCTGCCCAGTCTCATAAAGCGCCTCTCTACGAGCTCCACGATGCAATAACATTTCTGCAAGTGACCGATGCCCAACATCAGCTGCCAACATCAACGGCGTAAAACCATTACGATCTTTATCTTCTAAGCTTTGTGGACACTTCCTAAGAAACTCTTCGACTTCTTGCACGTTGCCATTAATACAAGAACGAATAACCTCAGCACTCAGTTGTCCTGGTTGTTTCATGCCGTGGCAAACAATTGCACACAAACTACTGACAAGTAGACACTTAGCAACTCTATTATTCATAGCCCCTCCTGGTAAAAAAAAGACACCAAAAAATACCTAGAATAGAGTATACGAGACGACATATTGCTGACAATAAAAATATATTCTTCTTACTCGGGCTCATGCTGTTTTTTGTAGACCTGTTCCAACACCTGAGCAATTGCTATCAATCCTGGAGACGTTGTCTGCGTAACCTTACTCACTGCAATTTCGTGTACCATTTTTTGTTTTTTCGGGTGCTTAATAGTAAGATCAGCTCCTTTGTCTATTAAACACTTAACCGTAGCAAGCCCCTGGGGATTGGCAGCAGCATACATAAGGACAGAACACCCATCATTATCAACCGCGTTGATATCAGCCTCACGTTTCAATAAAAAATCAACAATATCAACATGACCCGCTCGAGCAGCTATGGCAAGCAATGTTTTGCCACGATAATCAACAGCATGTACCACGTTTGGATCGTCATGAACTGCCTGAGCAATCTTCTCTTTATAGCCGAAATAACAATCAAAAGCACAATCATCAGTGAGTCTCAACATTTCTGAATTTTCTTGCATACCAAAGAGAAAGGAAGAAAAAGTTACATTAACTATCAAACTTATAACAAAAAGCTTTCTGTTCATTACTTCTCCTTATAAATAGGGTAATAATTTCATGTTAAGGCTATATAAAAGGAAAAAAGGAAAACAAGAAGAAACTGAAAAAAAATATATTTTTCTTTACTCTACTTCATATTGAGCTTTGTAGGATTTTTCCAATACCTCAGCAATCTCAGCCAACTTAATAGATGATCTGCGAAGCGCTTTAATAAATACAATTTCATGGGCCATTTTTTGTTTTTGTGGATGAAGCTGACTCAAATTTGCACCTTTATGTATTAAATGGCGCACCATGGAAAGTCCTGAATAATCTGTCGCAGCGTACATAAGAACAGAATTGCCCTTGTGATCAACAGCATTAATATCAGCCTTATGCGCAAGCAAAAGATCAACCATACATTCGTGTCCCGCATGAACAGCAAGTGCAAGCAACGTCTTCCCATCAAAATCAATCTTATATACCAAAGACGATTCGCTCTCTAATGCGAAAGCCAAAGCTTGCTTATGGCCAAACCAACAATTAAATTTATCTTCATCACTCAGAAACATTGACTCTTTTTCTCTATCATCACTCTTATTTTCGTCACGACACTCCGTATCTTCAGTCTTATGTCCAATGTAGCTCAAAGCTAATTGATCATGACTAAGTTGATTCTGCATGCCATACGAACAAATACAAGAAATGATAGTAACCATAAAACTTATGGCGAAAAGTTCTTTATTCACTACTTCTCCTCAATACATGCAAAAAAATTTCATGCTTATGATATACGGAGAAAAAAAGAAAAAACAAGAGAAAACAATATAAGGCTTGATGCATATAGATCATACGCATCAAGCCTTATGTTAAAATCTAATTGGTACGCGTGGCAACTCTGTAGCCATCTATCCAAGTATAATAATCAACTTGTTTATCTTTACTTATTTTCTTATCCACAAACATTTTAAATGTCTCAATCAAACCTTTAAGTTCAGATCTTTCTACCGCTGACAATTTACGACCCTTGAGCAAGGTAAATTTAAATTGCGCCCTATTCATAGCTTGCGTAATCGCAAAGGTATCTACTGCTCCATTAATCTCTATCAAAATGTTTTTAATATCGGCAAGTTCTTTTTCACTTGAAACCGTTGGGGCACTCGTCACTTGATCAGCCTGAATAAACGCAGCAGAACCTAAAAAGCCCGTCGCAAGAACAGATATTACATATAATTTTTTCATTCTCTTTTCCTTCCATTTTAAATATAAAACAATTCATTATCATCGTGAGTGCGGTCGTAGACCCTATCGAACGACTCTCCTTTTAAAAATAAACGTGAAACGTTACACAACCTACAATTCCCTCTTAAAATTATACTTTTTAATAGACTCCAGACGCAATGATATGACATGCCGTTTGACAATAAGCCACAGGGTAGGGTACTCTTAGTAATGAATAATCCTTCAGGGACTGTTCTCTTTGAAATTTTTGGGGGCGTAATGGTTTCGACGCGTTATTGAGGGCTTTAGGAGCATGTCGAGCGTTGACTGAGTGCTCGTTAAACAATTGGTTAAAATAAGAAATGCAAACGTTAACTCGTATGCAGAATCATTTTCTCCCGCTTTTGCGTAAGTAAGTGATTCTCTTTTCAGCAAAACGTGTCTATCAGTCGCGCTGAAACGTATAATAAAAAGATAGAACCGCCAGATGAGATTTTTTAGTTACGTAGTCTGGTTTGTATCATGGAACTAACTCATAGATTAATGCAGCCGTTTTTGATGTAGTCTATGAGTATAAACAAGAACTAAGCATGTAGTTGCCTGGGGTTTGACATAGGGCGGACATGGGTTCGACTCCCATCGCCTCCACCAGTCTTCGCTCCTGCTCCGCAGGGCTTCGTCTGGCTCCGCCACTTAGGCTGTGGAAGAACAAAAAACTTTAAATGTTTTATTGCGAAGACTGCCCGAAATAGCCGAAGGCGACGACGGGCTTATTGCTTTTGAAATATCTTCGCTTATCCGGGCCTTCAGGCTCGGCAAGCTACGTCTGGCTTCGCCAGTCAAGGATGATTTATCTAATATATCTGGCCCCCTTTCATTCCTACACATTCTTTTTTTAATCTACAGTATCTAGCTGTATCTTTCTGCCGCCCATACAAAAAAAGCACCATAACAATTTGAGAATGCCCATAGATGAACAACAAGCTGTAGTTCCAAATACACGGCGCTCCAAGCAGCCCGCAGCGCTGTTTAACAGCGCGAAGGTGCGCGATTAGTGCCGTATTAGGAGTCCAGGGGAACACTGGCACGGCGAGGCAGGGCATTCGTGCCAATGCCCTGCCTCGCCGCGAGTAGCGGTGAAGTGGAAACAAGAAAAATAGAAAGCTATACCGAAAAAAAGGCAACGTTAAGAAAGAGAATGCAAAACGATATTTTGCTCCCCCTTCCCTTTTTGACTCTCATTCTTTCTTTATGGTATCATCAACGCATTCAGATCCCATAACCATTACCATAAAGGGTTTTTTCATGAAATCACACAACTCTTATTTGTTAAGCCTCTTTTTTGCGATCGCCACACTTTTTAGTGCAACCAACATGCACGCATATCTCTATCGAGATGAAGCTATTACCGAAGCCACCGATATTGGGTACAAACTGTTTCTCGTATACAACCTTGATGCTGACACACAAGAAAAAGTAACAGAATTTATTGAAGATTTTAGTAAAAATACTTTTACCTACGATATTCCTTACAGCCAATTCAACAGAGAAAATATCGCCGAAATGATTATTGTTGCTGCAGCAGAATGGATCTGTAATCAAGCAATGAATGTAGCCTCAGGAGAAATATTGCGTGATAGCACCTTCCGCCCCCACTTCACCGGTACTAATCAATTTAATTTAAAAACAATGCGTACGATTATTCATAAAGCAATTGATATCCAACTTAAACGCATCACCAAAAAACCATTAGAAAAAGTTATGTCAGGCGACTTCTACCAATTTATTGGAGAAGGATTACGCATTAAAGTTCGTGAGCAGCTTCAAGAAATCGTTAACCGTGAGTGCGCTGCCTACTGTGGCGATGACAATCAAGGCCTTATTCTCTTAACCTGTGGCCACAAACTACACCAAACATGCTTGAATAGCTTACAACGCATTCAATGTCCCGTATGCTCTGATAGTCTTTTATATCTCAGACCAGCAGCACCAGCGCCAGTATATCAATCAGCTATGCCTGCGCCATCTGCACCGCTCTATCAACCAGCACCTAAGCCACAAGCTCCTAAGCCTGTATTTCAACCCGCGGCACCACGCCCAAGCTATCAACCGGTATATCAAGCACCTAAACCGGTTTACCAATCACAAAAACCCAGGCCAGAGATTCACCTCTCCAACGAAGAAGCTGCCGCGCTCTTAATTGGCACCGCAAGCGTTGTGGGCATAGCCCTTGTTGTCTGGGCACTTAACACGCTTATCAATCACGCATAGCTACGTAGATTTTTCATTAAAAAAAGCCGCTCATATGAGCGGCTTTTTTTGTTTTTAGATACTAGCTATAATAATCAGTCTTTATATTTCAAGGCGCGTGATGTTTCTCGTTTAATGTCGCGCTCTTTGATAGCCTCTTTTTTGCCGGCAGCTTTTTTATGTTTACCAAGGCCAAGCTCAACTTTAACCATATTGCGTGCATTAAAATAGAGCAATAGGGGAAGAACCGTTATACCTTTGCGAGAAATATCACCTACTAATCTTGCAACTTCTCTTCTATGCAAGAGAAGTTTGCGACGTCGGGTTGATTCGCCATCATCTTTGAGAAATGCTTTTGAGTAAGGAGTAATTCGACAATTTACTAAATATAACTCGCCGCCAAGAATTACCGCAAAAGCACCAATTAAAGAAGCCTTACCCTCGCGCATTGATTTAACTTCATCGCCAGTCAATACGAGTCCTGCTTCAATTTTTTCAGAAATTTCGTAGTCAAAATATGCTTTTTTATTCTGTGCAATTACTTTCATCAAGATACCATTTACCTTGAAAGATCTCCGACTAAATGTCTCCGATCTTTCATTCTAATTTGTGTTCGCTCTCGCGCACATGAGGGTTTTATTATAACTTTTTGCATCATCAACTCAATTAGGGTATCCTACCATTATATTAATTAATATCATAATTAAACCGTCGCTAATTATAGCAGGAGGACCATGAAAAAGCTCATCGCTCTAGTATCTCCTATTTTGATCACTTTTACAATCTGTCACACAAATATAACCCTTTCATATGCCAAAGGTCTCTTGATTGGCTCAATCCAATTTCCAGCATCATTAACTAGTATTCCCGAATTGCGTGTATACCGCGGTGGCAACAAAGTCGCCTGTGAAACCCATGAAGCTGCAAAAAAAATATCGTTTGCTATACCGGAAGATAAAACTAGAACACAATTCTCATTAGTCATCACCGTACCCCCTTCAAATATCAAAAAAGAACAACAATTCAAATCGGTAAAAGACACCAATGTCATCGAATATTTGACCGTTCAACCTAAGCAAACATATAAATTCTACTGCCTTGAACTTCTTGCCTTTGAAGAGGACGAAGAAAATATCACCCACAGATGGATCATTAAAGAACAAAAGAACGGTCTTGTTGGCGGTAGAATTCCGGACGATGCAATTATTGTATACTATAAACCAGAGTGGATAGGCTCAGTAGAAGGCGGCACGGTAAACGGTAACGTCATAGAGCTCCCTAAAATTATGATAAAAGAGAACATTATCCAACTTGCAGGCTCTGCAATCAAATTAAAAGAAACATCAGAGAGCATCTTAATCTCTGCTATGGATCTTGATGCAATTCACTCGACCTTTAAAAAAGAAATACTTCAAAATAAATTGTGTACTCGCATCACCATTCTAACTTAAAATCAGGCATCGCTATGGCACTCCGTATACTTGGTATAGAAACATCATGCGATGAGACCGGCGCCGCAATCTACGAAGAAGGCAAAGGCATTATTGCAAATGCCCTTTTTTCTCAAATTGAGTTGCACCAAAAATGGGGTGGCGTTGTACCAGAAATTGCTTCCCGATCTCAACTTGAAAAAATTAACCCTATCGTGAACGCAGCGCTTGAACAAGCACAAATAAAAATAACTGATATCGATGCTATAGCGGTTACCAATCGCCCAGGCCTAGCTGGCTCACTATTAGTAGGCGTATGCTTTGCCAAAGCTGTTGCATGGGCAATCGATAAACCAATTATTGGCGTAAACCATCTTGAAGGACACGCTTTTTCTGCCTGCATAGAAAACGAAATACCATTTCCGTTCTTATGCATCACCGCCTCGGGTGGGCATACCTCCCTCTACCTTGTTCACGATTTTGGCAATTATACTATTTTAGGTCAAACAGTTGATGATGCAGCAGGCGAAGCGTTTGATAAAATTGCAAAGCTCATGAATTTGCCATATCCAGGTGGACCAGTCATAGAAAAATTAGCAGCGGCTGCAAACTTTGAAGATTACTACCATTACCCACGTAACAGTAATCCAACCTTGGACTTTAGCTTTTCTGGCCTCAAAACTGCCGTGCTTTACGATTTGGTTAAAAAAAACGCTTATGATATGAGTAGTAAAAAATTCTTAGCCGTAGACGATCTAGATTTACAACAAAAAGTCTCGAGCTCTCTGCTTGTCTGCGTTGCCAGTATCTTTAAACAGAAACTTGAGCGTGCGCTCAAAGAACACCCTGAAGTTAAAGCCATTGCCTTTGTGGGTGGCGTTGCTTGCAACAAATACATACGCAATGAACTCAAAGAGCTCTCCGCTCGGCATGCATTGCCATTCTTTGTACCATCACCACAATACTGCACCGATAACGGCGCCATGATTGCATTTGTTGGCTACTATAAAGCTAAGCGTCATGAATTTTCTAATCTTGATATGGATATATTAAAATAAAAAATCCAATCAATAAAACCAATAATTATGTTTATACTAAAATAGGCTGACACTCTTCATGAGTATCAGCCTATCTATTTTTTAAACCCTTCAAGTTCGCTCGAAAAACTCGCTCCTTCAGGGAGGACGGGTGCGTGAGTCTACATGTTAAATCTAAACAAATATACCCTCCGCCGTCCTGGCTAAAGGAAGCCCGTTAGGGCGTACTTGAAGCCTACTTTCACGAGAATTTATAAAACGTAGCTCGTTACTGTGCCAGCCCTTTATTCTTATTTAAAGCTTCCAAGAACTCTTCGTTAGATTTATGCTTCTTCATCTTATCAATGAGGAACTCCATACCTTCGTTGGTGTTCATAGCAGCAAAGAACTTTTGTAATACCCATACTTTATTCAATTCTGCCTCTGAGTGCAACAAGTCATCGCGACGAGTACCTGAAACAAGCAAATCAAACGCAGGGTAAATACGACGGTTGGAAAGCTTACGAGACATATGCATTTCCATATTACCCGTACCTTTAAATTCTTCGTAAATCACTTCATCCATACGAGAACCGGTTTCAACCAACGCAGATGCGATAATGGTTAATGAACCACCCTCTTCAGTATTTCTTGCCGCACCAAAGAATCTTTTTGGACGTTGCAACGCATTAGCATCAATACCACCAGTTAAAATTTTACCTGATGATGGTGCCGTGGTGTTATACGCACGAGCTAAACGAGTGAGAGAATCCAAAATTATAGCAACATCTTTGCCTGATTCAACATAACGCTTTGCTTTTTCAAGTACAATTTCTGCTACTTGTACGTGACGCTCAGCTGATTCATCAAAGGTAGAACTAATAACTTCCGCCGATGATCCACGCACGGTACGCTTCATATCTGCAACTTCTTCAGGACGCTCATCAACCAAAAGAATGATCAAGTGGGTTTCTGGATGATTAGCAATCAATGCTTGCGCTAGTTCCTTGAGAAGTACCGTTTTGCCCACTTTAGGCGGCGCAACGATTAGGCCTCGTTGTCCCTTACCGATTGGGGTAAAAATATCCATAACTCGTGTAGAAATGACGGCTGGATTATATTCTAAATTAAACTTTTTGTTAGGGTGCAATGGCGATAAGCGATCAAAATGTGGACGCTCTTGCAAGAGAGCTGGATCTTCACCATTAACTTTAGAAATTTTCAATAAAGCAAAATATTTTTCGCCATCCTTTGGCTTACGAATCACACCAATAACGTTATCTCCGGTGCGTAAATTGAAACGTCGTATTTGTGATGGTGAAACATACGTATCATCTGGACCAGAAAGATAATCACAAATTGCTGAGCGTAGAAAACCAAAACCATCGGGCAGCTTCTCTAAAACACCTGTCACTTCAATTTCAAGGTCAGGATGCGCCTCAGCAAAAACGATTCTTTTAATAAGCTCGTCTTTAGACATATAACTTGAACCAATAATACCCAATCTACGTGCATACAAATTTAAATCGTTAAGAGACAATTCAAGTAAATTTGAGCGACGTTGTTCTGGTTGCTGTGGCTGCTGTTGTTGTTGACGATTTTCATTATGGTGCTGCCTATTGCCTTCATGTGGTCGGTTATGTTCTTGTGACCTAGAATCTTGGCGTTGTTCTTGGTACCGAGGCTCCTGATGTTGTCTCGGTTCGTGTGATCGTGATTCTTGTAATCTAGGCTCTTGATGACGAGGTTCTTGATGTAGTCGTGAATCTTGTTGTTTTGGTTCTTGAGATCTAGGATCACGGTATTGACGAGCTTCTGGCTGTCTGGTTTCTGTATGTAATTCAGGTGATTGCTTAATTTTTTCTTGATGTGGGGTAATTTTTTTAGCAACAGCCGGTGGGGTATCTTGTGCTGGTTGAGCTTGCTCGGGCTGAGCTAATTCTAGTTTGATTTCTGGAGCCTTAGGGGTACGAGTTCGAGGACTTTGAGAGCGTGTACCATGTGCTTTGGGTTGCACTTTCACAAGTTCTGGTGTTGTTTGCTCTTGCGATGTTTGTTCAGCAGTTGGTGCTTGAACTTTTATATCATTATCTTGCATATTGCGACCTTCTAATTCTGACATGGGTTCCTGAGTTTTTGAATTTTTCTCATTCATCAACTGTTCCTCTGAGCTCTACAAAATATACTAAAAACATGTGTGTTTGCTCCATCATAAAGAAACTATTTCTCTACTTTTTGGACATAAAAAAAATGCAAAAATTTATATAGTGCCTACAGCAGACAATGACCGCACTACTGGTATCACAAAAAATCAAAAAGGTATGAAAGGATTTTTCTTATTTTTTTGGTTCTTTATAAAGCAACATCATGACAGGGCTTGCAATATAAATGGAAGAATAAGTACCAAATACAATACCGATTAACAATGCTAAAGAGAAATCTCTGAGCACTTCGCCACCAAGCAAACACATTGAACCAGCGGTTAATGCGGTAGCAAAACTGGTTAAAAGAGTGCGTCGCAATGTTTGATTAATACTAGTATTGACCACTTCATACGTTGATTTGCCAGGCATTTTTTTAAAATTTTCTCGAATTCTGGCAAAAATAACAATCGTATCATTAATCGAATAACCAAGTACCGCTAAAATTGCGCCAATCAAATTGATGGAGATTTCTTTATCAAGGAATAAAAAGACTGCTACAATTACTATAGCATCATGCGCCAAAGCAACCACAGCTCCTGCAGCAAAAGCAAATGACCAAAAACGAATTGCTATGTATAACAACATCGCAATGAGGCCTATGATAACTGCTCGCATTGATTTATAACGCAAGGTTGCCCCAACGCCAGCGCCTACGCTTTCACTCTCTTGCAATTCAACGTTGTTATCTGGCATACCAGCTTGTATTGCTTGTACAATACGTTGGCCTAGGCCCTTGGAATCATTAGAAAATTCTTTAACACGTACTAAAACTTCTTGTGATGAAAAGTCGCGAATAACCGCTCCCTGCCATCCAGACTTTTCGACAATTTCTTTAAGATTATTAGAACTGACTGGCTTATCAAATTTAAGCCTTACTTGAGTACCACCGGTGAAATCAATGCTGTAGGTAAATGCTTGCCCACCACGCGTATGTGCTTTATAGATATATGTTCCCGCAAAAGTTGCAATCAACACTACTGAATAAACGGCACACGCTACACGATACTTAAGAAAATCGATCATAATACTCCCCGTCCAAAATCATCATTCATTACATGTTATCTAATTTTTTTTAAAAACTCATGATAGAGGTACGGCAGTTTTTAACAAGATTTAAAAGATTAAGCAAGTTATTTGTAGGACATCATACAAAAAACTGCCCCTCATTATCATGAAAAGTGAATTATTGTTTACGACTGAACAACAGAAACGTATCTACGCCCTTTTGGTCCGAAGTGAAACTTAATTTTGCCAACAGCTTTGGCAAAAAGAGTATGATCGTTACCCAAACCAACAAATTTGCCAGGATGAATACGGGTTCCTCGTTGACGAACAATAATTTCGCCACCGGTAACCACTTGCCCATCAAATAACTTTACGCCAAGTCGCTTACTATGACTATCTCGTCCATTCTGCGTACTACCACCGGTTTTACTCGTTGCCATGTACAGTCCTTTAACTGATTAAGAAAGTTGTTGTTATTTGTCTAAATAAAAAGAATTGTTTAGCTAGACTTTGTTTTTTCTAACTTCATATAGTATGTGCAGAATCCTCTAAAAAGTCAACGCTCACTATGGCAAAAAAGATCATTGGTCTTGAAAATTCTAATAGAAAATTCTCCATTGGCCGAGTATTCCATGAAACTCTAAATTTTATACAACACTACGCCTAGAGAATCACTTGCCAATCATACTTGCCATAATAAAATTATTAAAGTACTTTGACCTAAAATTTAATAACCCACTACCAAGGAGATCTTCATGTTCACACATTTACCTGTCAGAAAACTCTTATTAAGCGTATTACTTATCCCTACGCTTGGTCAGGCTAGCCAGAAACCTAGCTCATCATCAAGTACAACAAGCACAACAAGCACAACAAGTACAACACTCATGGCTGCAGGGGCAGGCCTTCTAGGAGGAGTCGCAACTACAGCTTTAGCCTCTTGGAGACTCAATGCGAGACGCGAAGCCCTTACAAAAGACAAGGGTGACCTTGATGGCAAACTTACCCAAGCTATCGCGAAGATCACAGAACTCACCGAACAATCAAGCAAACACGCAGAAGCCACAACTGCCTTAGAAAGAAGACTAGCACAAGAATTCCTAACAAAGACTACATTAAGCTCAACAGTGGCTGCCCTAGAAGCAGAAGCAAGGCGCAAACAAGGCGCCCTTGATGTGTGGCAAACCACCGGTCTTCAGCTACTCGCGCAAGCAAAAGCTGATGTAAGCAACATTGATAGCGCAAACATAACACATGACCAACTTACCAAGCTATCAGAGCAAATTGGAAAACATCATGAACTAGCATGCGGAGATCGCATACAAAAGGCAGCATCCGAGCGAATCCAAGCCTTAAGGGCGGAAGAAGCAGAACGGACTCAACAACAGATACAAGAGCATACTACTACTCTCAAAGAAATGCTGGAAAAAGCTTTGCAAGAAAAACAACGTGAAACAGATGCAAAAGTAGCTTTAGAAAAAGCTCAACATGATCTTAAAAAAAAATTAGAAGCTGCAGAGAAACAAAACGTGATGCTTGCGATTGCAATAAACGAACAAACTACATCCATAGAGGATCTTCAAAGACAGCTAGCTGCAAAACAATAATAAATCCAAAAATAGGCCGCCCGCGGGCACTTATTCCGTGAGCGGCCTACAACTTTTTAAAAAATATCTACACTTAGTCACGACTAGCAAGAACAAGTCCCGCCGCTATCGCCGTCACCAAAGCAGTCCAATTTGAAATACCAACATAAGACTCTCCAAGAATCTCTCGCGTCATTTCTTGATTACTATATAAAATAGGCAATCCCATCAAAAAAAAACTCAAGGGTGTCTTGTGCAGAGCCTCTGCTTTTTGACACAGTGCCAAACTTGCAATCAAAGCACCGCCCGTCATAGACCCAAACAGAACTGATCCTACCACCTTTTTTGCTTCCATCTCTGGCTTATTTTTGCATAAAGAGTTTTCATTTTTTAATGCTACGCTTAACCCAGCGAGCATATCAGTCGCACCCATCGCTTGTGTCACAGAAAATAATGCCATAAAAAGCATGCCCTTTTGTATATTCACAGCCACTCCTTTTTTAAATTAAACTCCACCTCACTAGCGCCCAGCTCAAATAATCTATCTCAGGAACCACTCTTTTTCATAGACATTAAAAAAAAGATATTAAAAACCCTTTCCATGACTACTGCCACACGCTATGCTCTTTGGCAAAATCAGCCAATCAAAAAGGATCATTATGAAAATACCAAAAATAATCACACTCACCTTGATACACACGCTTCTCATTTCCACCTATATACAAGCTATGCAGACCAATAATCAAACATCACGATCATGGGCACCGTCTCTCATTGGCACGTTAGCAACCCTAGGTGGCCTTGCACTAACAGCTACCACCTTACATCTAAGAGACAAACTCAAGCAACAGAAGGACATGAACACATACGTCATACATAAAATGGTAGTCCTTGAACATGAAAAAAAGGAATTAGCGAAACTTACCCTTTGCGAAACTGATGAATGGCTCGTTCAAAACGACAAAGATAATGCCATGTTGACAAAAATTCTTGAGAGCAAGATTTGCCCCAATTTTAGATGTCGTTCAGGTAAAACACCTCTCATGCGTGCCGCCCAAGCTAACAATTCTCGCGCAATAAAACTCTTGCTCGACCACAAAGCTAATCCATCATTTAAGTACAAAGAACAAACAGCCCTTGCTATGGCAACAGATGATGAAGTGATAAAGACACTTACAGCAGCACAAGCACAACACAGCTCTGCTGCTGCCACCACAATAGACTGCTGCCACAAAGGTGCAAAATCATGTGTTCATGAAACATCCACAATAAGTCTGCACAACCTTCTCAATGATATTGATAGTGATGACGAAAAAAATGATGAAGATGAAGCAAAAGGCCCTAACAACAGAATAGTTACCGCTCAAACTCCAGCGACATCATTAGCTGCGGCCGCAGCAGCACTCGACCCTCAAGAGATAAGAGATATGGCTCAATTTGCTTTTTCTGATGAGGCAGCACCCTTACGCCAACAAATCGGGCAAGCACTGCTACCTGAAATTAACCGTTTTTTAATGAATACAGAATCAAATGGATCATCCACAACCCCACTGCTTACATGTGCCAAAAGCAATGCTCGTGCAAGTAAAGAAGATGAAGCAAAAAATGATTAATTAATAGACTAGCAGCTATTTTGACAGCATCGACAAACAACCTTATACTTTCTGTCGTTCTTAGCTCACCATCAAAAAAGAAGATAATAATCTTATGCAAAACATGAAATACTTTTTTTTATCTGCACTCGTATCATGCGTGATATTTCATACTGCTGGCGCCATGCAGACTAATTTTGTAAAAAAAACATCCTCTCAACAAAATCCACCAATGATTCTCTCATCATTCAGTAGCCCGCAAAAGACTGTCATGAATCTTAAAATTAAAAAATACATTCTTGAAACACCATCTATACCAACAAATGATTTTCAACAGCAAAATTCATTGCGCAATAGATACACCTTAACAAATGCTCTTCGTCATGTAGTAGAATCTCTACCAACAGCATATACCCCTAAAGAGCATATAGAGGCACAATCATCCATAATAATTCATGCCCCTGATAGCTCGCCAGCGCCAAGTGCCCAACCATGTAATCCCCATGCCTTAATCGATGCAACACGAAATGAAGACGACACAGAATTTAATCGATTAATCAATTCATCTGATACTACCATACAAGATGACAATGGTTATACAGCCCTTATGTGGGCTGCTTATAATGGCAATGCAAAGAAACTTTTTCATCTTATTACATGCGGTATCAAAATGAAAAATTCCTACAATTTCATTAACTATAAAAACAATCAAGGAGAAACTGCCCTATCATACGCTGCTTATGCCGGCCACGCAGCATGCCTTGAAGTATTACTTTGCCATAAAGCGAACATTGCAACAGTTAATAAATCTGGCACAACACCACTTATGCAAGCTTGCTTTAATAATCAAGCAGAAACTCTCGATTTTTTGCTCAAAAAAAATGTAAGTCCAGCCACTTTCGACAATCTTGGAAAAACTGCATCTGCTTATGCACAGTATGCACAAGCAGATGACTGCCTTTATTTACTCAGCAGGCTCTGCAAAAAAACAACCCAGTGAGCTTGTCAAAGAAATTATTTTGACATACCATAAGACAATCCGATAAAAAACTACCCAAAAAAGGATACATTTATGACACAATCATCACACATTATTCAAGCTTTGTTACTCAGTTTACTCGCTCCTGTCTATGGGCATGCTATGGAAAAAAAACCAATCTCAACAGGTTTGGGGGCGACCTCAATAGGCGCTATAGCAGGTGCAATTGGTGCTGGCGCAGGACTCCTTTTGGCGCGCCTCAGCATGAGATCAAAAAATATTCCCTCAACAACAAATAATTCGGAACACGTGGTTGCGTTGCACGAAGAAAAAAAAACATTATTGCACCACATTGAAGAATTAGAAGGAGAAAAAAATCAACTCCTAGTAGACCGTGCTGCACGGCAATCACAACTCGACAACGCTACAGTAACAATCGCTGATCAAACAACAAGATACATCGAGCTAAAGACTGAACAAGCGCAACTACAATCGTTATTAAGAAACAGAAGCGGAGCCTTACAACAACGAGATGACCAAGCAGTTGAGAATGCCGCAAAGCATCGTCGGGCCCTACAAGATCAAATGCGTGCCTATGATGAAGCTCTTGAAAATACCAAACGATCAGTAGCCAATAGATTTCGTGAAACAATAAAAAGGGATGCTACCGAAAATCTAGCTGAGCATGCCATGCTGTTGAAAAAACCTACCTTTATTGCAAAGCTCATAGAACAACAAGCCGACATTCATGCTAAAAATAGTTCTGGCAAAACAGCGCTTGAACAAGCCATGGAACTTGCTCAAGCAAACGATCTTGGATGCTTAAAAGCAATTTTTGAAAAAAGTAAAAACAGCATATCCGAGCCAGAATTATCTCAAGTACTTACCCTTCTTGGCAACACACAAAACAAAGCTACCCAGTACAAAGACCTTACGGTCAATACACAGACTAGTGCAGGCCACAAAAAAGATAACGATGATGACGAAGACAGCGATGGAGCAAAACTATAAATGACCCTAACCCCTGTAAGTTTTCTTAAGACTACTGTCTGCATGTGCCTCATGGGTATGTTTTTTTACATACCAGCAGAAGCTATGCAGCAAGAGGCCAGCCTACATGATAACTCTGACATTATCTACATCAGCAGCACAGAATCAAATAGCCGACCTGCACATAGTGCCCACTTCCACAATCAACTAACAGTAAGAATACAACCGACACAAATATCACCCGATACATTTTTAGAAATATCAAGCAAGAATGATGATGCTAATTCACCATCAAAAAATAATACATTAAAAACTATGAAATCAACATTCGTGCCACAGCATTTTATATTTACACCATCATTAGAAAACGACAAAAGAAGAATCAAAGAATTGCCAGAATTAATAAAAGATGCACAAAAAATATTTGACGCTCTTCAGAGCAATAACCCACGCATAATAAAAAAAATATTAGAAGAAGAAGACCAAAAAAACATTAATACAGAATACGAGACCATGAAAACTGCTGACGCTGTAAATCCAATCACTGGAGACTGTTTACTGTCGCTAGCAGCAGAATATAGCTCCCCGGCAATATTAATGACAATTCTTTCAAAAGGTCCGAAACTCAATAAAAAGAATTGCTTTGGCCAAACAGCATTACATCGCGCAGTGCTTTGCGCAGAGGACACATCAATAGTGCAGCTGCTATTGCGCGCAGGTGCCGCTCCTGACATTCAAGATAATAATAACAATACAGCGCTGAATATTGCTCATCATTATGCAGAAGGTGTTACAAAACATCAAATCTGCTCACAGCAACATTTTGTACTAACACGAAAAATCTTGCAGGATCATATAGAACTGCAAGAGAAAATCGCTCTAGAAATTTTTACCCACATTTCTATTGCAGACCGTGATGCAAATAACACCATAACAAAATTAATTATGGAATATCGCAGCTAATTTGAACACTACTTACTTACCTCGTGCCAATCAGCACCCAAACGCGTAGTAACCACCAATGGAATAGTCCAGTCAACAACTGATTCTAACACCTTTTTGACCAACGCCACCGTGTCATCTTGTTGGTCTTGAGGAACTTCGAGTAATAATTCATCATGAATTTGTAATAACATTTTTGCATCAAGGTTATATTTTTTGAGCTCAGCATCCAAGACAATCATACCTTTTTTCATAATTTCTGCTGCTGTGCCCTGCGCCACCGTATTAATCGCCATACGACATGCTTCTTCATACAACGATCTATTACGTTCGTGAATTGCCGGTATATAGCGTCTGCGGCCCCACAGCGTAGTAACATAACCATCTTTTTTTGCTTGATCGACAATCGATGCCATCCAAGAAGACACTTGAGGATATTGCTGAAAATATTTGTCGATATATAATTTTGCATCTTTAAAAGAGATATCAAGATCTTTGGAAAGACCGTACGGCGTTAGACCATACAGAATACTAAAGTTAATACGTTTGCCAATTTGACGTTGCTCATTAGTTATCTGATCCAAAGGTACATCAAATAATCCCGCTGCTGTTTGCGCATGAATATCATGGCCCGATAAAAAAGCATTGGTTAATGCTTTGTCGCCCGACAAATATGCCAAAACACGCAACTCAATTTGGGAATAGTCAGCAGATAAAAATACTGACCCAGGTGCAGGCTTAAACGCCGCACGAATACCAAATGAATTTGACGGAATATTTTGTAGGTTTGGTGATGAGCTTGCCAAACGACCCGTTGCAACTGCTACCTGACTATAGGTTGTGTGAATGCGATTTGTTGTTGGATTAACATAGGTTGGCAATGCATCAATATACGTATTTTTTAGCTTAGAAAGTTCTCGATGTTTTAAGATTAATCCTGGCACTGGATGCATGGTTGCCAATGTTTCCAAAACTTCTTGATCGGTTGAATAGCTGGTACCCTTTGCACTCTTTTTTTGTGTTGGCAGTTTAAGTTGATTGAAAAGAAGATCTTCAATTTGCCGCGGAGAGCCCAAATTAATATCTTTGTTGTGCTCGCCCGACAATGCAAGAATCTCTGCTTCTAAAAATTCTAATGCTATAGTAATTTGCACATCAAGTTTAGCTAGCAATGCAGTGTCAACGTAAATGCCGCGGGCTTCCATCTCAAATAATATCTGCACAAGAGGAAACTCAATCGTTTCATATAACGACAACAATTTTTCTTCTTTTAACGCATGTTCAAGAAGTTTCTTTATGCGTAATGTCTGATGCGCATCAGCTGCGGCATACATGGTTGCCAACTCAAACGGCACATACGAAAAATCTTTATATTTATTGGCGGTCACCACGTCTTCATAGGTCAACATAGGCTCACCTAACAAAGTCATAGAAAGATCTTTAAGGCCTGCTCGTTGCCATTCTTTAACAAGTAATGCTGCCGCAATGTAAGAATCAAAAACAACACCGCACACATTAATGCCCGCATGCCATAATACCAATTGATCGAATTTTGCATGATGCAGATATTTTTTATACTGCGCATCTTCAAGAATTGGCTTAAGAGCAGCAATAACTTCAGCTCGTGAAAGTTGCACATCGTCAACGTTATGGCCAAAAGGAATATAATAGGACTCCCCTTCTTTAACACACAACGAAACACCCACCAGAGTGTCCTGCAATGGTTTTACGCCGGTTGTTTCGGTATCAATAGCAAAATGCTTTCTATCTTTTAAAAGATAGCAGAGTTCTTGCAATTCTTTGGTAGTAGTCACTGTTTTAAAACTATATTTTTTAAGCTTGGCTATTTTTTCTTCGGCGGTGGATAGCCCCTGCTGCAAAACCGTATCAAGGCCTTTGAGTAAGGTTTTGAAATTAAGTTCTTCAAATAAGGGCTTTGCTTTAGGCCAATTATTGGCATCGAAAAGTAAATTTTCTCGCGTAAGACCCGTTGGGTGATACTGTAACAAGAAGAGCTTTTGACTTAGAAACGCATTCTCTTTTTGCTCTTGCAATAAGATACGTGTACGATCTTTTTTTACTAAATCAATATGGTCATACATATCTTGCAGCGAGACAAATTGTTTTACTAAGTCAGTAGCGCCTTTTTCTCCAATACCTTTAACGCCAGGGATATTATCTGATACATCCCCAAGAATAGAAAAATAGAAAGGCAACTTTTCAACCGGAAAACCACGCTTCTTTTCAAATGCCGCAACATCAAGAAATTCATCCTTGAAAGCATCATACATCACCACTTGCGCATCTAATGCCTGACTCATGTCCTTATCTGATGTTGCAAACACCACCGTGTCGCCATTTTTTTTACACTCGAGTGCGAGCGAATACATAATGTCATCTGCCTCAATGCCTTGTTGGGCGATTTGTGGCAAACCTATCATGTCGGCAAACTGTACGATTAATTTTTTTTGGTCAAAAATGTCGCTCGGCGGTGCCTGGCGCGTTGCTTTATAGTCGGGGAACATTTCGTGCCTGGTGGTTTTACCTTTGCTATCCCACACTAAAACGATAGCAGCTGGAGAAAAAGTGTCGATCAGTTTTTTTATCATACGACAAAAACTATAGACCGCCTGCACGGGAACACCCGTGGGTGTATGGAGTGGACGCACGCCATAGTAGGCACGATATAAAAATGAAGAACCATCTATGAGAAATACCGTTTTTTTAGGATCAAGATTCATGCTAAGCCTTTCAGAAAAAAATCATATAGTCTTAGCGTAACATACCTATAAAAAAAACACATTCCGAGTATACTCATAGTATGTTTATTCAAGTACGCCTTCTTAAAGGATTTCAAGAGCCATTACTGTACGAAGTTCCCAAGAATTGGGATAACCAGTCGCTTGTCGGCAAGCTCGTGCGCGTGCCAATACAAAAATCTTTGCGCTCAGCATTAGTTATGCAACAATTTGCAACAAAACCAACCGACTGTATCTTTACCATTAAACAAGCACATGCCATTGAACCATTTCCCGCTGACCCCTACTATTTCAAATTTATTCATCAACTGAGTGCGTACTACCAAGTAGAACCGCTGTATTTGATTAAACGTATTCAACAGTTTTTGGTAGACAATGAAATGGAAGACCAAGTAGTCAGCAGTCATAACCCAGAAAAGACCCTAGCGCACGTCACCCTCACCAACGAACAACAAACAGTGGTTGATTTTCTGACGCCCTACATTGCAGAACCAGCCTATGTGCCTACCGTGCTGCATGGGGTAACCGGATCGGGCAAAACTGAAATCTATAAAAACTTAATCATCAAGAACTTTGCACATCAAAAGAACACGCTCTTGATGTTGCCGGAAGTAACCCTCGCTATCCAATTTGAAAAACTTATGCGAGCGCAGTTACCTTCAGAAATTCCTATATTCAGCTTTCATTCAGCAACAACGCCTAAAAACAAACGACTACTCTGGCATGCCTTGCTCACCCAACAACCAATACTTATTATCGGTGTGCATTTGCCCATATTGCTGCCATTGCCTAATCTTGGCATGATTATTATTGATGAAGAGCACGAAGTTGGTTATCAAGAAAAAAAGCATCCCAAAATAAATAGTAAAGATGCTGCAATCTGGTGCGCCAGCATACACAAAATTCCTATTATATTAGGGTCAGCTACGCCATCAATCAATTCACTGTACAATGTCCATAACAAAGGTTGGCACTTTTTCCAACTCAAAAATAGGTTTGCCGGAACGTTCCCGACCATAAAAACCGTATTTTTGACTGACAAAAACAGCCGCAAATCTTTCTGGATTAGCAAACAATTGGAAAGCGCTATTAAAGACCGATTACTAAAAAATGAGCAAACCATTATTTTTATAAACAGACGAGGTTTTAGTTTTTTTGTGCAATGCAAAGCGTGTAGCTTTATATTCCAATGCAAAAATTGTTCAGTCAGTTTAACCCTGCATGCTGACAATCTTCTGACGTGTCACTATTGTGCCATCTCAATGCAACTGCCTCAACAATGTCCTCCCTGCCAGGCATCTGATGCTCAATTTTTAAAAAAAGGTATCGGCACACAACAAGTGGTCACCATTTTAGAAAAACTATTCCCCCAGGCTCGCATTGCCCGTGCAGACATGGACACCACACTCAAGAAAAAAGTGTGGCAACAAACGGTATTGGATTTTGAACAAGGCAATCTTGATATTCTGGTTGGCACACAAACCATCACGAAAGGTTTTCACTTTCCTGGTGTCACCCTTGTTGGCATCTTATGGGCCGACCTCAATCTTCATTTTCCTATGTATAATGCCGCAGAAACTACCCTCCAACAACTCATTCAAGTTGCTGGTCGCGCCGGGCGACAACGACCTGACAGCCAAGTGATTGTGCAGACTATGATTGATCATGCTATATTTCAATATCTTAACGAAATTGATTATCTCAGTTTTTATGATGCTGAACTAGAAAAGCGCACCATGCTCAACTATCCGCCATGCATGCGGCTTGTTGAACTAGAATTAAAAAACTCAGACCCTCATAGCATTGAACGAGAAGCTACCCACCTTATGCATACAATGATGGAAATTAACACCAAGAAAGAGTTACAATTACAGCTCTTAGGTCCTGCAAAGCCACCAGTACATAAAATTAAAAACACTTATGCACGGAAAATTTATATTAAAGGCAGTAGTATTCAGAACATTATTATACTTTTTCAGAGTATCAATACATACGCCTATAAAAGTCACATCTTCTTCACGCCAAATCCCGTAACTTAACCTCCAAAAAACACCTTTCAATAAAGCATTTTTGATTATACACCCACATCCATTGTTTTTAATGGACTATTTTGTTTATAATTACAATTAGAACGAAATATCATTGGTCATTGTAAAAAAGGAAAAAAAATGAAAGAACTATCATCGATACTATTAATACTCAGCATACTGCTCACCGTTACTCCCTACATAAGAGCATCACAAACAGCAACCACTAACACAATGTCGCAAGGGGCAGAGCCTAAAGGCGCTAATAAACAATTATTAGACGCAATTGCAGAGAAAGATCCTCAAAAATGGCCTACTGCTATTGATGCAGCTCTTCAAGCAGGAGCCGATATTAATTTTCAAGCCAAAGACGGCACAACGCCACTCAGACAAGCAGTGCGAACGGGCAACACAAAGATTGTAGAAACCTTACTAAAAAACCCCACTATCGATATTAATCTTGTCGACAATCAAAGCTTAACCCCATTAATGTCTGCTATCGTAAGAAACCATAAGGATATAGTCTCGGTCTTGATAAAAGACCCTAGAATAAACCCTAATATACAAAGTAACATTGGACGAAATGCACTGCATTTAGCCGTCGTGAGTAAAAATCCAGAAACACTTAAATTAATAACAGGCAACGTACTCATCACTAAACTTAACTTATCGGCTAAGGAAAAAGATGGATTCACTCCACTAACGATGGCAAAAAAATTAGCAGAGATAACCAAAGACAAAGATCAAAAACTGGCTGATGTCTACAAAAATATGGCCGCACACCTAGAAACAGCAGAAAAAATACAACGCGATCAAATTGAAGGACGAAAGCAAGCACTCAAAGAACTAGAGGACGCTGGTGCTACCCATATGCCTTCTGATCTATTAGAAGATGGTGAGAATGATACCTTTAAACTCATGGAAGAATATAAATCGGGTGGCTTTGGTCAAGTGTATCGTAACTAATGGGTTAATTCTCATTGATAAAAAAGTGCTTGCGATAATGCTTCAGCTCTTCAATTGATTGTTGAACATCTTCAAGCGCTCGGTGATTGTCAGGTTTTTTGAATTGGAGATTGGGATTTTTTGGATACCAATACTGCACCAACTTTTTTACTGAACTTACATCGATAAGGCGATAATCTAAAAAGGCCAGAATGCTTGGCATATGAACATATAAAAAGGCACGATCTTGCCAGATAGAGTTTCCAGCCATCAGAGCTTTGCCTTTGTTGCAATGCTCCATAATGAATGCCAAGGTTTCTTGTTCAGCTTGTTCTGGCGAAACGGCAGATTCACGAATTTTTGCAATAAGCCCAGATTTAGTATGCATTTTGACTACAAACTCATCCATTGCTGCTAGCTTTTCTTCTGGTTGATGAATCACCAGCGACGGACCTTCTGCTATGATATTCAGCTGATCGTCGGTAATGATTGTCGCAATTTCTACAATAACATCAATCTCAGGCCTGAGGCCCGTCATTTCCAAATCAATCCACACTAAATTTTTATCTGAAGCCATGAATACTCTTTACGTTTATACTTTACCAAAACACCACAAATTATTATCCTTATAGAGTGCAAAAGTAAATTCTTAAAAGCAATACTATTACCTTATTTTTTTAGAAAAAATTTACCCGCAAAGGAATCAACAGTGTCAAAGCTTCGCGTCGGTGTTTTTATGGGCGGCAGAACAATCGAAAAAGAAGTCTCGTTTAATTCTGGACGTACCGTTTGCGACCATCTGGACACTGTGCGTTATGACGTTATTCCGCTCTATCAAACAAGTAATGGCGCTTTATATCTTTTGCCATGGCATTTTTTGCACCGTGGAAAAACTTCAGACTTTGAACATCGCCTGCCCAACGAAGCACAATGTATTACCTGGGACTCACTCAAAAACTTAATCGACTTTGCTTATATTGCTACGCATGGCCGCTATGCTGAAGACGGTACCTTGCAAGGATTTTTTGAAGTACTTGGTATCCCTTACCTCGGCTCAAAAGTTTTTTCGAGCGCTTTAGGCATGGACAAAAACATGCAACGAGATTTCTTAGCTGCAGCTGGCGTTGATATCCCCAAAGATATTGTAGTGACTGCACAACAAATCGAACAATTCGATAAAAATGCTATTCTTTCACGGCTAGAAAAACACAACGTCACACTACCCTATATCATCAAGCCCTGCAAAGAAGGGTCATCTTTAGGTATCTCGGTCGTGTTTGACAACAAAGATCTTCACCAAGCACTGATTACAGCATCAGAAATCTACCCTGGCATACACCAAGATGTGTTAGTCCAAGAAAAACTTGAGGGCATGGAATTTTCATGCATAATTTTGACTGATTATAAAACAGGTACCCTTATTCCCTTACCGCCAACAGAAATAGTTCCTGAAGCTGGTACACACTTTCACGATTACGAACAAAAATACATGCCAGGCAGAGCATCAAAGTTCACCCCTGCACGTACAACACCAGAAATCATTGCCCGTATTCAAGGGATCTGTGCTCAAGCTATGCACGCTCTTGGTATTACCAATATTGGACGAATTGATGGCTTTTACACCAATGACGATCGCATTGCCATTGTAGATCCCAACACCTTATCGGGCATGGGACCTGCAAGCTTTTTATTCAGACAAGGTGCTGAAATTAATATGAGTCACACGAAAGTGATTAACCACCTCATTGAAACAGAATTAGAACATTACGGCATGCTCGATGCCATTCTCACCCAAGAAAAAAAGGATGCAAAGCACGTGCAAGCAGAACAAAAAATGCGTATTGCAGTATTACTCGGCGGCGCATCCAACGAAAAAGAAATTTCACTCGAATCGGGGCGCAATGTCACCTACAAACTTTCGCCGCACAAATATGATGTTATGCCTATCTTTGTTAATGCTAACATGGAGCTGTACAAACTCACCCACTCACAACTCGTACGTGGTTCAATAAAAGAAATAGAAGAATTGCTGCAACCAGAAGCGAAATTACAATGGAGCGATTTGCCCACGATTACTGATTTTGTATTTATTGCACTACACGGCGGCCACGGCGAAGATGGATCAATCCAAGGCACCTTAGAAATGCTCGGACTACCCTACAATGGATCATCGGTACTGACCAGCGCATTATGCATGGATAAATTTAAAACAACGCAATTCTTGCGCAGCAAGGGATTTGAA
Organism: Candidatus Dependentiae bacterium; assembly: GCA_026389015.1. Taxonomy (NCBI): domain Bacteria; species Candidatus Babelota bacterium. The sequence continues at coordinate 24,096 of JAPLIR010000029.1, forward strand.
GTCCCTCAAGCGCGCTTGATTTCAAATACTGAATGGCGTGCTGACAAAGAACAAATCGTCAAAGAAATATGTACAACAATGCCATTGCCGCTTATCGTCAAACCACACAATGATGGCTGCAGTGTTATGGTACAAAAAGTAAAACGAACAGCAGATTTAGAAAAGTCTATTGAACTACTGTTTGCAAGCGATAAAGAATATGCGTTGGTTGAAGAATGCATCATTGGCATGGAGCTCACGGTGGGCGTTATCGGCAACAATAATCCACAAGCATTAATCCCTAGCCAAGCAGTCACCACATCGGATATTCTTTCCATCGAAGAAAAATTCTTGCCCGGCGCTGGCGAAAATCAAACCCCTGCCCCACTACCACAAGAAACATTACAGCTGGTGCAACAGATCATGGTTGATGCGTATAAAGCACTTGGCTGCAAAGGCTACTCACGCATTGATTGCTTCTATCAAACCGGGCAACAAAGCCCAACAGGGGTTGAGCGCGTAGTGATTATAGAAAACAACTCATTGCCTGGATTGACCCCTGCAACGTGCATATTCCACCAAGCCGCTGAGATGGGCATTAAACCAATGGATTTCATTGATATGATTGTCCAGTTTGGGTTTGAAGAGCACCACCATGCACGAGTATCCCACGATGCAGGCAAACCACTTCAACAATAGATTCCGCCAAAGCATTCACTGTATAACCAAGTGAATGCTTTATTTCTTTTGTGATTCGCCCATTGATGATTAAGAAGACGAAGGCGATGATGAAAGGTTATTGGGGTTCAATAGTCTAGAATTTTCTTTTAAACGTTCAAATTCCTTAACATATTCTACCACTAAATCACCATTTTCGATGATCAATGCATTTTCTTGATGCTTTTTAAAAGCAGCTTCGGTAAAATTATAAGAACCAGTCAACAGTAAAATACGATGCACAAGAGTTGTATCAAAAATAATAAATTTATTATGCATAAGACTATATGAGTACTCTTTTTTTTGCGGAAGAGGCCAAACATAAACAGAAACTCCACCTTGAATAAGTTTATCCCTAACTCTACGTTGAATAAACTTATCATACTGTGCACCTAGCTGTGAAGAATCTAAAACCACCTCAACAATAATGCCTCTCTTGCGAGCCTCAATTAATGCTTCAGCAATAAAATCATCAGTAAATGTATACATAGCAACAGAAATTCTTGTCGTCTCGGCTTTAATAAGACCAACAACAACCTGCCTCAGGTTCCCATCGGAAGCAAAAAAGGCCTTACCAATAGGCGTGTCATCATTTTTAATGAGCTGCTCTCGAGCAAAAGCGATTTCTGAAGCTTCTTGCTGACTCGATTGAGATTCCTCTCCTCCTTTTTTTTCTTCATTTGACGATAATGCAGACTGGGCTATTTCCATTCCCGATTGAATTGGTTCAAAAATAAGCTGCCTTGATGAAGAGATCCCCTGACTTTGCTCACCTAGAAGTACTTTTTGTTGGTTTTTCTGAACACTAGGTTCACCAGTACGTTGACGTTTTATTGTACCTGAAGCTTGCTGTGCTGGTGTTAATTTAGTTTTCTCTGGCGTTACTTTTGGGTTTTGTTGGGCAGCTTGAATAAACACCGACGCAAAACCGAACAACATAATACCGTTGATTCTTAAAAAAAATTTACAAAACATAAAGACTCCGATTTTAAAAGAAAAAAATACCTTTGTTATAGAAGCATGCTTGAATTCGCGTTAAAAAAACAATACCCAACAATAAAGGCCTAGTTTTCTAGCTCCTTGCTCGCTATAATTTCGAGGTGGCTGCCTGTAATTTAACCATGATACGAGACACTGTTTACAATCCATAACGCATATTGATAGAATGCCTAGTATAAACTAGGAGGGGTCTATGAAAACTATAGTGAAAAATAGCATTATACTATCGCTCTTTTTAATGGCTTATTCAGCAATTGCTATGCTTAAAAAATCACCGAGCAATATCTCATGGCTTAACTTTCAACAATACCAGCAACTGCAACCCACATCTCCAAAAAAAGCGGTTGACGATAATCAACAACCTACTCACGTTGAAGATAATAATATATCATCACACATTGCGGCAGCGTTTGATCAGGAGACTAATTACAATGATGATAGTGATGATAGCGATGATGACGATGATTATTTTATGGAAAAATACTTTCCCCACATCCCACAATCCCCAATCACCGCCCAACAAAAAATTGATTTAAGCTTATTGCGAACATCAAAAACAGGTGATTATACCAATGTAAAAAATGCATTAGAACAAGGCGCTAACCCCAGTGTGCAAGGATCTTTGGGACAGACTGCCCTTCATTACTGCGCAATAGAAGTCAATCGCGTTCATATTGCACAATTATTATTGAAGCATCAGGCTAATATTAATGCACAAGATGATGAGGGAAATACACCATTACATGTCGCAGCAATTTTTGGAATACTGCATAGCAATAATGAGATGCGAGACTATCTGATTAAAAATAAAGCCAATCGCCATATACAAAACAATGACGGATTTTCTGCTGCTACTTTGGATAGATTATGCAGGCAACATCCAGAAGAAATACAACAAGCCAATATAGACTCGTAGTACCTACTAAAAATAAACAATAACCATAAGATTTCGGTTGGGCTTCACTTTGATAATCTTACTACAGTAAATACCTAGTTTTTAAAAACTTAGTAACGTATAATCTCTAAGCAGTGAGCATTTCTTTATAAAAAAATTATTATGCAAAATGTACATGCTATATTTTTTGAAGTTTGCTTAGAAAAAGACATCCAAAACAAAGCTGATCAAACAGTAAAAAAATTTCATTCACATGCAAAAAAAAATAATTTTTATCATCACGCTCATAACAAAAACAATGGTCATAAATACGATGGATAAACCATCGCCTATTAGGTATACGGCCAATGAACAATTGCAACAACAGCCGGATAACACAACAAACAAACAAATTTTACATCCTGATGTCATGGATGTAAAAAAAATAGAGGAACACCTAGAAAAAGCCCTCAAAGATGGCATGGACCCCAATTGTCGTGACCATGAAGGACAAACCAATCTTCATGTTGCCGCATCACAAAATAATAAGAATATAGTGAAGATCCTTTTGGAAAACAAAGCACATCCTAATCTGCCTGACGATCAACAATGTACACCTTTGACCATTGCTGTCGCTCAACGAAGAAACAGCATCGCTTCTTTAATTTTGAATAATATGATGGAGCAATCTATTAATCCGAGTGGTTTTGGGGACGCAATTAATACACCTCTTCATTATGCACTAGTCTTTAAAAACTACCCGTTAGCAAAACAACTGATTGAGAGTAAAGCGAACCCTAATGCACAAGACGAAGGCGGAGATACACCATTACATCTTCTGGCAATGACAGGGTCACATAATCAAGAGCGCAAAGAGATCAAAAAAATTCTCATTGCTGCAGGCGCTAATGTGAATATAAGAAATGATGACGGAAAAACAATAGCTACTCTTCAACAAGAGAAAAGAATACGCAGGCGTTCAAACTTCTACAATTAATAGTGTTAAACCAGCGGCACAACATGCAAAAATAAGCGCCCATGTAATAATTCTATAACAAAGCATCATTAGTCCAATTACCCATAGGCACCTGGAAAAAAATATATGGCGCTACTGCAATAGCGCCATAATACATAATAAAAGCCAGTATCGTAAAAATGTTATATAAGAGATCAAAAATAAGAACCCAATGAAAATAAAAAATCGGCGTAGTCAAAAAAAATTATTTTATTTGCCAAAAGTACCTTCAATAGAGAACTCTTCCACTTTTTTTCGCGTCGAGGGCGTTTCTTGTTCTTGCATGTATTGAGGTAAATCTTCTTTGTTGCCAGGTTTGCCAAGCGCGATCATAGCCTCAACCGTATAATCATCAGAAATCTGCAATGCTGTCTTTGCGCGATCGTAATCAAAACCACCCATACCACGCGCAACAAAACCATTCATCGATGCTTGTAATGCCATATTTTGCCATGCAGCGCCCGTATCAAATGAATGTGTGCGCGATGGCGCATTATTGTGGGTAAAATTATTGCGTGAAATAACCACTACTAAAACTGATGCTTTTTTTGCCCACTCTTTGTTAAAATCTACTAATAGGTCAAAGTAGGTTTGCCAGTGTTGTGAGTCACGCTTTGCATACAGAAAAAACCATGGTTGATCATTATACGATGAAGGAGCCCAACGTGCCGCCTCAAAAAGAGAATTCAATTCCTCATCCGTCATTGGTTGCCCAGACATAGCACGCGGTGACCAACGATTGATAATACAATCAGCAACCTTATGAGCTGGCTTTCTTGTATCAGCCCTAAGTTGAGAATCCTGCAAGTGCTTACACGTTGTTATCGCGGCACCAACAAGCACAAAACATGCTGCTCCAAATGCAAATATTTTTGGGTACATATCAATTCCTTTTTTTAAAAACGGTATTCACTAAAAATTATTCGGGAATAGTACCATATTATCATAAAATTAACAGCTCAATTTCATGGAGCCTATATTCTGCCCTCCCATGAGCCAATAACTCGCTTCAATCGGAAGACCAGACTACCTATTGACTTTATTTCATAATAGTATTAATATATAAGAATAAGGTTATAATAAAGTACCCAAAAAATGTAAGGTAATATATGAAATATATAAAAAAAATGTTACTCGTCGTCATTGCTACATTGATAATACCATCCCACATGACAGCAATGGGACCAACCAAAAGATTTTCAAAGAAAATCGTTATGCCACTCCTTGAACAAGCGCTTTTTGATGCTCTAGACGTAAAAAGAGACATTAAACCTTTGTTAGCGCATGTTAACCCGAATATTACTTCTGCACCGTACAATTTGACGCCAATACATGTAGCAGCATTAAAGGCACACGATTCTGCCATAAGAGATTTGCATAAAGCCGGGGGCCTACCAAATCCTGTAGATATTTTTGGTCAAGGACCTGCACACCTTACAGCACAGTTTAAACCACAAGAGACGCAAGAATTTTTAGAAGGTAAAGCCGCACACAACATCATTGATGCCTTGCATGAAATTGGTGTCAATATCAATGCTCGCGATATCAAGCGCCGTACACCACTTATGACAGCAGCTTCTGAAGGCAATTATCCCGTAGTAGAAGCTCTCCTTAAACACAAACCTGATCTTGATGCACAAGACGATGATGGCGACACTGCATTACACAAGGCTGCACGTAAACCGTGCATAAGCTCTTTAGAACTTCTCCTCAAGCATGGCGCCCGACAAGATCTACCCAACGAAAGATTTTTTCTTCCTAGAGAGCACAACACCCACCTACCAAGATTAGCCGCACTTTTTGATAAGTATAAGACAGGCACACCTCAAGCGACTTCTGATCAACCAAAACTTGATGAATCTACAGAAAGTCATTTAACATTTCTTACCAAAGAATAAATCTAGCTCTACCGGGCGACGTTATAAAACGTCGCCCTTTTTTTTCGCCTACTGTAAACTGTCCAGGGTTTAACGTGTTGTTAAACAACTGTCAATTTTTTATATGGAGAGTGCTTTTATGGAAAAACATTATTATATCTTAATCGTTCTACTATTAATAACCTCGCGCGTAAGTTTAACGATGGATGAACAAAAAGGATTATACAACCTTGCTTATTCACACAACAGCTCTCTACTAGATGCAATAGAAAGAAACTCTCCAAAAGAAGTTGAAACGGCATTACAAAATGGCGCTCATGCAAATGCAAAAAATTCCAATGGCAAATTAGCTATTTTTGTTGCGATAGCAAACGGCAATCAAGACATAATAAAAACCCTCATAGAATGGCACGCAGATATTCATCGCAAAAATAATAAGGACCATACACCAGTACATGAAGCCATAAAATTAGAACGCCCAGATATTGCTGCATTATTAATCGAGAGTGGAGCTTATAATCCTACAAAAGCGAATTCCACTGACCCTCAAAAAAATCAATGTTGTTCCATATCATAATAAAAATAAACGATCGCGATTTTTTATGTGCGAACAGATTATCTATTGATTCTTCGTACAACGCTGGATAGTCTATCAAGCGACTCATAAAATATAATAATTATTATCGGGAGTTAAAAATGAAACCATATTATTGTTTTATCCTTACTGTTGTAGCATTGCACAATACTCATATAAACCATGCAATGGAAAAAAATAACGATACTTGCGATGTTGAAAAAAATATGGGATTTAGTCCACTTCATCATGCAGCTCATTACAATAAAATTGATATGGCGCAAACTCTTATTGACCAAAAAGCAGATCTTGATTCTAAGGATAAGTTTGGTTACACACCACTGCATAAAGCAGCGGCGAAAGGGAACCTTGATACAATAAAACTTCTTCTTAAGAATAATGCCACAGTTGATGCAGTATCTGATAGCAACCAAAGTACTTTGCATACAGCCGCTATCAGCAAGGATGGCCAAGCTATTGCACTATTACTAGAAGCAAAAGCGTTGTGCAATCTAAAAAATAACCGTAAACAGACACCACTCATTACTGCTTGTATACACTCTAATCAAGAGACCGCAAAAACATTAATAGCAGCAAACGTTGCTATTAATGAACAAGATGAACAGGGCAACTCAGCTTTGCATTACACCTATCTTGCCAACGCCTCCGAAATTCAAAAGATGCTAGAAAATGCTGGCATCGATACAACGTTACAAAATAATGATAAAAAAACGGCTACTGAAATGCAGACCATTTCAGATAGTTTTAACTAACCACAAACAAGGAGTATGTATGAACCGCACCATGAAAGCTACCCTCATCGTAACTGTTTTTCTAACAGCCATAACACCGCATTTAGCCCTAGCAAAGGCCAAAAAGAAGTCACCCGAAAAGGAGCGCGCAAAGTCAACACAAACAACTGCACATTATCCAGCCAAATCTTTTGACTTTGCCGCCAACAATGTCACCTTCAGCAACTCTCAACTAGAACAGCACACCAAGCTGTATCAAGGGTATGTAAAAAAAAGAAACGAAATCGAAGAGTCACTAAAAACCGTTGACCGTTCAAATGTCGCCAATATTACCTATTCACCCTTCAGAGCGTTAAAGATTGCCGAGACGTTTGCGCATAACGGCAGCATTTTGCATGAACTGTATTTCCAAAATTTGGGCACCGGCACGCAACCTGGCAAACAAACTCTGGAACTCATCAATAAAAATTTTGGTTCATTAGAAAAATTTAAAGAAGATGTCATTGCATGCGCTAGTTGCTCACGCGGATGGGTAGTCACTGGCTATTGTTTGGATGACCACAGCGTGCATAATTATGTGCTCGATGCACACAATCAGACCGTGCCTGTCTTGGTAGTGCCACTCTTGGTAATCGATATTTACGAACACGCCTACATGATTGACTATGGCATTGATCGTGCTCAGTATTTAAAAGACATGTGGGAAAACATCAATTGGGATGTCGTTGAACAGCGTGTTGAAAAGTGGTTGAAAAAGTTACAATAAAAAAATTTTACATGACAAAGGGTGGCCTTCTCATTGAGAAAGCCACCCTTTTTTTAATCTATAATCAAACACAATTTATTTTTGCGCTCTGTACACTTGCGTTGCGCCCTCTAGCATATTTCTATATTCAGGATTTGATTCTGCCCATTTGCGGATTTCATCAATGCTTGCTCCACGTTGAATTAACAATGCAAGCGTTTCCGTATGACCATTAAGCGCTGTATACTCTGCTGCTGTTTTATGAGCATTATCCTTGATATCAATGGTGCGTATTTCTTCCAAAACTTCTGTTTTAGATCGTTTAGCCTTATCAGCATTATTCATCCAACCATCTGTTTTTTTGCCAACCCAACGACCCAATTGTGAATCATACTCTTCGGAAGTAGAAATTTGTGTTTGTTTCACGGCACCTTGTGTAGCTGGCATCCAACATAGAGCTAACTCTGCTGCACCTGTGGCACCATTAACGGCAGCAATGTGCAATACGTTGCTACCTCGTTTGGTATCATGTTTTTGCATAGACAAAACTGATGCCGGCATCCAAGAATAACCATTCCAAGCCATCATGCCTTCTACATCATTAGCTGCTGCTGCACCAAACATATTGCGACCTTCATTTTTATCGTACACAGCTTGGTATTGTTGATTTTTATAATAGCCAATCAATGCACCTAACGCTGTCGCAACAACTGTTGACCCTACCACTTTTGCTGTTTCGTTTGGCATACAATTGTATCCAGCAACTGCAAAACCTAAAGCACCACTACCTAAAGCATAAAGTCCTGTCTCTACGACCTGATTCCATGGCTTTGCAGCTTGCATGCTTTCGTGCTCTTTACGCATATCAGCAAATGGATCGCGCGGCTTAATATCTGCGTAAGCCAGTGAACTACCTACGAGCACTAAAACTAAACTTTTACTTATTGTTGAAATGTTCATGTATAAACTCCTGTGATGATTGTGTTAAAAAATGTGTTAATTATCGGCCTTGAACTTCGTCTAAAACTTTTTGTACTGCTGGATTAGTTGCTGCTATGCTTGCAACGGTGTTGCCAAAGTTGTCGCTCAAACCGCCATTAGCACCAGAAAGCAATAGAACTCTCAGCACATCGATGTGACCACCCAAGGCTGCATATAAAACTGCCGTGCGATTGAATTTAGTATCTTGTCTGTCAATAGTTTTTATTTCTTCATAGATAGTGCTTGTACTTGAAGAATTGCCAAAGCCATAACCACCATTAAAACCATTATAATGGCCAAAAGTTTGTGTGTGTTGTTCGCCACGAGCTATTTGCTCAGTCATTGGCATAGAGGCAAGTAATAATTCTGCTGTTTTTGTTGCACCATTTGCTGCGGCAAAATGCAATGCATTTCTACCATTGCCATCAACGGCATATGAAAGACCTGAGCTGTAAGCGATCCATGTTTTTACGCCAACCGCATCATCGTCTGCCGCTAGGCCATAAATGCTTATGCCACTATTTTCATCAAATGCATGTTGATAGTTACTATGCCATTTATAGCCAATAAAACTACCCAATAAGCCAAAGCTCGCAGCGGTTGCCACCAGTTTGGTGCGAATATTTTCGCGAGCGCAATCAGCAATCAGACGAAGAATAGGCAGACTACACAGTAACCCGGTGCCAGCACCTGCAGTAGATTGCAAAAGAGAACCCCATGGCGCTTCTGCTCCTAGACATTGTGAACCAGGACGCATGTCGGCACATTGATCAAAGGCAACGACCGGAGCACATGTAGTAAAAAAAACAGCTAAGGTTAAACCACGAAAGGTAGAAGATGTGATCATGAAAAACCTCATAGGTATAGAAAGTATAAAAATAAGAAAACCTGTATAACTATAGCAGTTATACAGGTTTTTTCATCTATTTCATAAGGACAAGCCTTTATCCGCCTACGATGGTTCCGGTACTAAAAGCGGTACCCCCGCCTCCACCACCGCCACCAGAAATGCTTGAAAGCAAGAACTTAACATCATCATCGCCAAAGCGTAAGCCACCGCCAACAAAGACATTAGAATTGTGCCTACTTGCAAAGTCATCCGCACCAAACGTGACGTAAATATTCTGCAAGAGGAACATTCTGTTGAGCCACTTAATGTGTGGGCGACGATCGTTTATTCTATTTTGACCCGTCATGTCATACATTTCTAATGAAGTAACCCAACGGAATTTGTCAGTACCCAGTGGAATATCCACATCAACTGCAAAACCAGCTGAACCTTCAAACATACCAAAACGTAATGCTATCGTGTCTTTGAAGATTTTACCAAACTGTAAGCCAAAGCGGACACGATTTCTATTGAGGATATCAACTTCTTGATCGTATTTTTCTGAATCATCCAGTTTTAAGGTGTCTTTGCATATTGGGTAACCATTATCATCCAAGTAGGTTTTGCGTACTATGTGACGATTAATGTCTCCCTTTTCCGATGCAGCCAATTGCAAGAGATAGAAGCGATCTTGAGTTGCGTGTATACGGACGTCAAAGAATCCTTTTGAATCTTCAAAAATATAATGTTCTGCCGGACGATGCATAGATTCAAAGTGTGAATCGAAGACAATTTGCATACGATCAGTCTTGGTGAAGTAGTCCTTCAGACCGCCAACAGCAATCTTAAGATCTTTATAGGTCTCGTCTTCGTTGATCAGCTTACCAAGTAAGCCCTTCCCTTCGTCTATTTTTTCAGCGACTGAAGCCAAACTTTTCAGACCGTCTCGCGCTCCAACCGATGCGCCCTCAATTGCCTCACCTGCACTAGAAATATGCTCTAAAGTATCTTTAAATGCTGGGAAAATGTCTTCTTCTAACTTTTCTGCCAAACGCCTTAAGTCTTTGCCAAGCGCTAAGATATCGTCGAGATTGTCTTCATTGCGGGTGATTGTACGATCAAGTACATCTGAAAACGATGCCATTCTTTCTGCTGTTTTGTTGATATTATCAAACAGAACACGCATTTGGGCTTTGCCGTCTTCGCCACCTATGGCAGCCTGAACCGCCTCAGTCACATCTTCAACATTGCTGGCTATTTTTTTAAACTGCTGCAATAGTTCATCGATTGAAACAGGAGATTTGCTTGGCTTGCTGAGTGTTTCGCCGCCATCTAATTTACGCAATAACGGATCGCCCGTATTAATCTCTAAATAATTAGGTCCGAGTAACCCTTGTTGACGAACAATTGCATAAGAATCGGAATACAAAGAAAATTCTTTGAGTACCATGACCTTTGCTTCAGCTTGCACATCGCCATCGGCATGCAAAGTAATGTCTTCCACCCAACCAACTTTAACACCAGCGATTTTTACATCTGCTTTTCGTGAAAGGCCCGAAATATCTTTAAAGAAAATTACATACTGGTTATAGTTCCCTTTATCAAAACGAAACGCGCCAATCTCGAATCCCATATAGATAAACACGCCTAGTGCTGCTAAAACAAATATACCAACTACTGTTTCTGTTCTACCTTGCAAAGCTAGTTCCTCTTTTTAGATCACAGCCAATATAATTTTTTAATAACAACAGTGAACATTAATTTTTTATCTTTTTGCTCTTTAATACGCTCTACAACAGCGCATACTCGCTGAGTCACTTTTCCAACAGTACCATAGGATAGCACTGAAAATACTTTTGGTTCAACTTTAGTTTGGAAGATAGATTCTATACCTTTTGGTAAATTAGTGAACTCTTGACCATATAGTTTAGCAAAAGTGTTCTGCCAATCACCCGGCCATTGGAGCGTCGCTTTAAACGTTTTCAATGCATCGTTCACCATCTGCTTCCTATTTTTTACGTCACCACTCTCCGCTCTCTTTACACCTAATAAACCACACAATGAATCAGAAAGCAACCATGGCTCTATAGCTTGCTTGCCACTCCATAAAGTAAATATATCAGTCAGGTACAGACGCCCTTTTTTATCATTGTCATTTTCTTTCTTATCTCCGTTGCGTGGCTCATAAAAGATGTTATCCCTAAATACTTCAAATCCTTTGAGAGGCATAAGTTCAGTGACATCATCGAGTCTATACTGCCTAGCTTTTAAAAATTTTTCAAACTCCGCAAACAAATCTTCCTTGCCCATATTTTTAAATGCTTCGCGAATCAAAGGAATCAGTACTTTTTCAACTGATTGATCTTTTCTAAATTCATGTTTTTTGAAATCATACAACGCGTTAATATTTATCTTGCCATCTTCGCAGCTCAGGCAAACCTTAATCTTACCATCAAGCCCATCTACTTCTTCTTTTAAGCTAAATGTTTGCCAACGATTAATAGTAGGCACAATCAATGCTAATAATTTTTTTGTCGCTTCATCTTCCGGCGATAGTTTTGCCGGTGCTGCTTTTGCTTGAGGACCCGCTGGAACAGGTGCTGGTTGAGATGCATCTTTTTTTGCCTCAAGGTCAATCTCTTGCGAAAGTTGACTGATAGCAATCTGAATGCCACTAAAAGCAATGAGCTTTGCTTTTTCGCGATCAATCATTGTCTGTGCAAATGGTACATGAATAGAACCAGTCGTAAAAATATAGGTCACCAACACCACGGAAAGCGAGATGATCATTAAGGTGACGATTAGAATATAGCCTGATTTTTTGTTGTTATGATGCATAATTCACCTATTGGGCATTCCCATTTATTATTGCATGTAATTGATCGATGGAACTAAAAGACATGCCTTCGGTTATTACAATCGGCGCATGAACGACATCGATACTTCCAGAAACAGATCCAATATTCGGTGCTGCAACTACCGGTGCACTAGGCGTTGTCCCTGCCGGAGCAGCGGCTGCTGACGCACCTGGTTGTGCAGCTGCATGAGCACCTTGCACGCCTTGTAATACTTTTTGCACCATGGTCATTGGCGGCTCAGGTTCTGGTGGCTGTTTGCCATCAGCAAGAAACGATATGGTGAAAGCAAACACGGTATCACGTTTTTTTGCATTGTCCCATAAGGTTAACTGTATCACCACATAATCGGGAAACGCTTTTTCATTTTTTTTCTTATCTTTTTTATCATCCTGTGCGCCATCTTTATCTTTTTCGGTATTCCATTCTTTAGTTTTTTTGTATTCCTTTTTTTGCTTTTCTTTTGGCGACGCGCCGTCGTCTTTGGCAGGGACAGCAACAAAATATTCAATGGTCATACGCTTAATACCATCAATGATTTCATACTCTTTAATGTCCTTGGTCGACCCAGGCTTGTAGGTGTCAAAATATAAATCAACACCCTCTTGACGCATTAATTTGTAGGTGTTTTTTTCTTTTTTATCCTGCACCAAACGATAGATAACACGAGCAATGCGCGGCTTTGCTTTACCTGCTTTATTACCTGATTTATTTTCACTCCAATATATTTGCAATGGATCATCGGTAATAAAAGTAAGCGTATCTAAATTTTTTTCGCGATTATTACCAAAGAACACTTTAGTAACTTTTTTTATAGGTTTTTCTTTTTCAGCAGCTCCCGGAACTGGCGCAGCTGGCTTACTGCCAGCTGGTGGAACCGGACTGGACTGTGTACTCGTCTTTTTTTGGTCTTCCGCTGCAATAGGAATAAAGACACCCATCAGATCTTTTTCGAGCTGTTGGTGTACAATTGCAGCTTTGACTGACACATCAACATAGTCATCAACTACGTGAACATAAGAGCCAATCTGTCCAAAGCTCATAAACAGCATAACGCTAATCATGGAAGCAATGGCCATCGAAATTAAAATCTCAATGAGGGTAAAACCTGACTTCATACTTTTTTTACTTTTTGTTGCGCAACATATAAAAAGTTAACTACGACATCCTGGCGTTTTTTGCCGTTCTCATCCCACTCAATAGTAATGCGCTCACGCACCACATTATCTAAATCTTTTAATGATGATTTTTTATCAACCGGCTCACGTTGATAGCTCAACCGCATTGCCGGTGCATCAAGTTTTTTTTCGAGCGTAAATTTGTGTTCATCACTAGCTTCAATGCGAGCATCAATAAAAAAGTTTTCTGCATAATACATACGCTGCAATTTATTAGAATATTTGACCACTGCCTGCAACACAGACCCTTGCGTAATCATAAGCGGCGTCATGACAATACCTATGATAGCAATAGACACTACCGCTTCAATAAGAGTGAATCCAGCCCTACTTCGCTCTGTGAGCTTCGAAGAACAGGCATTATTTTTGGAAGGTATCATATTCTTTAAACTGCGCCGTAAAAGGATTTAATACTAAACCTACTGGCCTTGGCTTGCCATCATACATTCTATCTTTGGTATCAAAAAAATTAATAGTCACTTCTTGCGTTAAGCCATCGGGAACAATAAAAAACCACGAGTCTTTCGTTGTGTCTCCACTGCGCCGATCCATTAAATCTCCATCTTCGATAATAAAATTCTTAATATCTACCGCTTCAGGGATTGAGATGGTGGTGTTCATGGATGCTCCCACAACATTCTTATAATCAACCTCACCCTTGTTATTCTTTTGTTCAGCTTGCACACGAAGTTCAATTTTTTTCTGCTTAAAATCTACAAAGATTTGGTACAATTGATGAGACGTAATCGCATGTTGGCGACCGTAATTCACCAATGCATTGAGCTTGGCTATAAATTGCTTGCGCTCATAGCCAGGCTGCGCACCTTGAAAATTGGGAATAACAATGGTTGCCAATAGCCCGATGAGGGCTATGGCAACCATTAATTCAATGAGCGTAAATCCTGATTTGTTTAATCCCAAACGCTTATCCATTCATTCTTTGAAGAGCTTTTGCCATTTGGACCAAAAGAATGAAGCTCGTAGGCATGAGATGATCCTGGTTGATTAGCAGCATAATGATAGTTGTTACCCCATGGGTCTTCAAATGTGTCATCTTTGACTTTCCCTAAATAACCACCCTCTTGCCATTTTTTTCTATCCTTTTCATCTGCTGGAGCTTTTACTAAGTCTTTTAATTTCGTTGGATAATGACCTACTTGAACATTATACAAATCAATGGCACTGGCAAACGTCTTAAGTGTCTGTGTTACTTGGCTCTTTTTTGCTGATTCCAAATATCCCAAAAAATTGGGAATAACCACTACGGATATGATACCTAAAATTGCTATCGCAATTAATAATTCCATCAACGTAAATCCGTCGCGCGCCTGTTTGTGTGCATATATCATACGAAAACTCCTACTGCTTAAATGCCGGCTATGTTACCCATTTGAGTAATTGGCAAGGCAACTGCTATTACAATAAATCCTACTATCACTGCCATAACGATTAATAAAATTGGCCCTAATGCTGCCGTAAGCCCATCAGCCAATTCACCTAAATCCTCCTCATAATTTTGCGCTACTGTTAACAACATACTATCCAATTGCCCACTTTGCTCGCCCGTACTAATCAGATGTATGGCAATCGGTGGGAAGATATTAGTCTGCTTTAAATATTGCGCAATCTTACCCTGCTTGATTATTTTATCTCGCGCTTGATTCAATGTATCAGCAAGCACACGGTTATCAATAATTTTAACTACAATATCAAGTGATTCAGCTAAATTAACGCCACCTTCAAGCAGCATGCCCAGCGTATAACTAAATTGTACTACTGCATTAGTTTTGACAAAATATTTGATAAGTGGCAAGCGTAATTTTATTTCATCAATGGTGCGTGCTCCTGAAGAAGTGCTACTCCAGCTCTTCCATGCTATAACAAGCAGGATTAAGCCAATAATTAACAGCACAAAGTGGCCTGACACAAAATCAGAAATCGATAGCAAAAATCTTGTTGGGCCTGGGAGCTCTTGCCCACCCTTAAAATTTTCTGCCATTTTAGGCACTACGAAGACTACCAACACACCAATCACTAAGACAGCAACAGCCAACTGCATCAAAGGATATTGCAAAGCACTAGAGACTTTTTTGCGTATCGCTTCGCGACGCTCTATGTAGCTCGTAAGTCGTTCCAAAATAACTTCCAATTTGCCGCTTGCTTCACCAGCACGGACCAGTTGAACATAAATGTTATCAAACACATTGGGATAATTTTTGAGAGCATCGGCAAACGAAACACCTTCTTTAAGGTTATCTTTTACGGTGACCAGAATGGAATGCAACGTGCCTTCAAACTGATCGGCCAGTAATTCAAGTGCTTGCAGCAGCGGTACACCAGACTTAAGCAATATAGCCAACTGCTTGGTAAACATAATTTTTTCTTTAACAGGAACACCGCGGCTGAACAAACGCTGCCACCAGGATTGCTTTAATTGATCCTTGGCAAGTTCTATGGCAGTAGGAAACAAACCTTGCCGCGTCAACTGTTCTTTTACACTCTGGAGGGAGGGTGCATCGAGAGATCCTGTTATTTTTTTGCCCTCTTTGGAAAATGCTTGATACGAGTATAGTGCCATCTGAGTCCTCTATCCGCGTTTTGCTTTATGAGTTATCTTAATAACTTATTGAATAAAAAAATAGTTTTATGATACGCTATGTTGTTGATTAATGTACTACATTACCATAAAGGAGTAATGGCATGACAATAAAATTATTAAGTATTGTATTAATAGTTTGCATGGCCACTTGTGTAGAGACTATACAAGGAACAGTAAAAAAAGAAAATCGTAATGCATTGTGCAGAGTTACAAAAGATAAATCTCTGGTTCTCTATGAACCAATCGACATAAGCACGCAAGGCATAAGCGCCTACCTACAAGATGTGTACAACCAACGAGAATATGTTGATGTACTGTCCAATGATTTCTCTCACGTAATTCAATTTTTACGTTACGGAAAAAAAACTCAACAATCGCATGCCTATATTAAATCTATTCTCAAACTATTCAGCAACAAACTCAACTCAACATTTCTTTCAAAGTACGATCACTTTAAACAACATCCACAAGATTTTTTCAATGACCTTTCCCAAGAAATTTTAGACAACTTACAAAATGGTTTCCCGAGCCTTGATGAAGACATTAGCAAAGAAGAGCTCCGTCAGGCGATTATCCGATTCTTGGACATTGCACTCAGCAAGCTTATTTGGAATGCGCAAGAACCTGAACAAATATGGGACAGCTTCAAAGCTATCACCAAAAATCTTGAGAACTTGATGGAACACCATATCATTAATGATCTTGACGATCTTGATGATTTACTCTGGACACTTATCCATCGTTTTTGCTACTTCTTGGACATCGTCAGACCAGAATTATCGACTGCATTCTACGAACAAATAAAAGACGATCTTACCAATCAACAACTAGCGCTCCTTACTATCGAAGAACAAGAGCCGCTCATTGAACCTAAAAACAGTTATCTTTTACAAGCTGTCCTAGAAGGTCAGGCAAGAAAACAAGGCGCTGAAAAAGGGCTTCTTCTTGAATAAATAGATTCATATAGATTATAATAAAAACCCCGCAGTTGCGGGGTTTTTTGTTTGCGTGTTCACTATAACTCTGTCATAATCTTATAGCAACAGTCACAAAACATTCTCTATATTACCGAGTCTGCGTATTTTATGAAAAATATTATTATTGCATCATTATCATTATTAATCAGTTTTTGTGCACATAACCAAGTTCTTGCCATGGACATGTCAGCAACTGGCAGCCCAATTGAGCGCTCAAGGTTAAAAAGCACGGAGGTAGCCCAAAACCCGACCACTCTAACTCAGGCGGTGCGCATTAATGATATTGAAAGCCTTAAACAACTCATAGCAAATAAAGCCGACCTCGAAGCAAAAAACAAAGATGGTCAAACTGCAGTTGCCATAGCAGCAATGATGGGAAGAGACGGCGCATTACATATACTGTTAGCAGCTGGTGCTAATCCCAATGCAAGAGACAATGACCAATTTACGCCGCTTATGGAAACAGCTTGCCGCGGATGCAGCAAATGCACCTCATATCCTGACAAGAAAAACCCGCTTCCTTTAACCTGTCAGTCGTGTTTTAATAATGCACAATGCTTAATTAGCGCAGGAGCAGATTTAAACGGTAAAGACCACAATGGTTACACAGCCGTTCTTTATGCAACTGGACACCAAAAGTGGCCCATCGCTGATCTGTTGCTCTACCATAAAGCTCGCCATGATGCGCGCGAATGTACCGGAATAACATCGCTGCATAATGCCACACAATATGGTTCTATAAATACCGTTCAGTTACTTTTGGCCAATGGAGCCAGCGCAGAAGCACCAGACAATGGCGACAGAACTCCTTATGACTTGGCACTAAAAACTCGAAATCATAATTTGATCGACATATTTTCGGTAAACATAGCTCAATATAGCCAAAAAGAAATTGAAGTCGCTAAGGCTCTCCTTGATATGAGGACCAGGCAACAAGAAAATGTGAAAAAAGAAAAGCAACCCTATGCCAACAACTGTGGGGCTGGATTTCGACGTTATACTAGCCCACTGCCAACCATACATGAGAGCAAACTAAGAGTGCTTGTTGGCTTAAAATCTTAAAAATCTAGAGCGAAAATACCACCAAAGGCTGGGCAAAGCGCTGCACGTTTTCCATTAAATGGTAAGCGAGCATACAATGACAATGCTGGTTTCACGCATGCACCTTTATCCATAAGCACTGAAAAATCATAATTTGCCTTAATGATAGCATGATGCATGGTAAAATCTTCCAAACTTATTGCTGTATTGGCAATATTGTCAGAAAAATTTGGTGATGAAACTGCAAGCACATCATCGCCCCGTTTGAAGAATTGATACCCAAACTTAATATCAAAACCTTTCATGTTACAGAACTGACAATAGAGATTGAACCGTTGCATAAGCCCAAAATCTTTGTACACTGCTGTTTTTTGTAAGAGTAAAAGTTCAGTTTGTAGTACGTCAGTCTTGATACGTCTACAACGGGTGTTACCAAATAAATGCTGTAACTGGACATCGCCACCTACTTTAAAATAATCACCCAAACTCAAATCAAGACCAAAACCAAAAATAACCCCTAGGGCGCCATCATAGCCAAATGGTAACGCAAAAATTTTATCTTCATCTTGTCGCAAGCCCGTTGGAAAATTAGTACCAAGACGCCACGTAACTTGAGCGTTTTTGAGCAATGGTTTATTTTGTATAAAATTTTCCATCCATTCAATGAGAACAATTAAATCACCAACACCAGTGCGTTTCCATGAACCTAATTCAAGCCCATCGCCCAATCGCTTAACGTTTGCAAAAAAATCGTTCGTGAGTTTTCTTTTAACGCTAAAATCACCGGCGCTTACATTTTGTGTTTGATTAACCCAAGTAACATCAGACAAATGCATAACATTCACGGGCAAATAGGCAGTTAAAAACCATGTATTTAAAAAATGCCAGCGTCCTGCAAAGGCAACCGTATCATAGTGAAGATTACCACATACATTAAAATGTCCACGTACACCATCGTCATTTGCGCCATCCGCACGCAGGTTGGTGGCAAGAAGGCCAATAGGGCTTGCAGAATCGAACCCTTCTAACATTTTCAATGCGTCTTGATCTTCATTCCAAAGACGTAGAACGTTGGTAAAGTCTCCACACTCACCAAATCCTTTTGCATTGAAGCCATGTTCAGCAAGCACAGAAATATGCCCTGTTGTATCAAATCTAAAATCAGGACGAATGAGTGTGTCATACTGACGCAAAAGATTCATTGCAGTGATTGTGTTAATGGTCGTTGCCAGCAGCATAAGTGCGGCTAATCTATTATTTTTTTTATATATCATGGTTTATATTCCTTGCTTGCGTATATATATTCATTTCACTAAAACTTTGGCGCTCAATTACGTAATAGTGAGCGTTGAGCACGACTCATTCACTTGTAGACCAAAATCTCCACCTACCAACCAACTTCCCGATGCTGAACTACGCAGCATTCGTGCTAGATAAGAGTAACTATTAATCGCCAGAGGAATTTTCGCGTTTACAAACCCTGCAGAACGCACCGATCGCTTCATGCCCGTCGTACTTATAACAACAGGAGGCTGCTCAAGATCTTTATCTAACCCACTAAACATCATAGACCCATCGGTCGTGATTAAGTCTCTAAAACCATTAAAATTTAATATTGGTGCTGACACCGCAACACCAGGGAAAAAATTTGGAATCTCAAGCAAAGTGCTTTCATCAATAGTGCTTCCCATGAGATTTCTGCTATTGAATCGTGCAATTTGTGCCTGACTGTAACCAACATAGGCATTCAACACATAAATATTCCCACCACAACATTGCGTAAAATCTTGTACTCTGCCTGATGATGTAATAGCAAACAATTGTGTCACCGGCCCAACACTCTGAGGTAATGTCACTTGAGTCCACTTTACCTCTTCCACCGTTGTAGCGGTTGAAATATCAGCGCCATTCCCAACACGTAACAAACCTCGGCTTGTTGAAAGTAAAGCACATTGTCCAGAAACAATAAAATCAGTAAATGTATCCTGCGATATAAGACCCAACGCTGAACTCGGCGTAGCTAACGTCACAAAACTCAACAAACCCGTCGCAAAATTACTTGCGCTCAAATCAATGACGTCGAGCTTAGTGTCAGTCATCACATATAACAAGTGTCCATCGGCCATCAGCTTGCGCACAAATTCATAATTACCGATTTTTTTAAATGCCATGCCATTCGTTAAACCAACAAAGTTTGGCCCAAGACCAACACTAGGATCCCATCCTGAACCATCAGGTTTTGAGAGCACAGCTAATCCATCAATGCCACCAACAAATAACCAAGCACTTTGTTCACTCGAAACATTATCTACACCAATTTCTGCACGAGTAATTGGCCCAAGGTCGCTCAGTGCGCCGCCGGCGATAGTCACCACGCGTGGCATGGCCATAGGGGCTGGCAAATCGTACGTAATCGTCCCATCAGGAAATGTTACTTGATCCGTTGTAAAGTCACCGAGGTTAGGCACAAGCGTCGTGCCATTTGATACACCCGTTTCGACTAATACAATTTTATTTAATCCTGTTGCAACAAGTAATGAAGTCTGAGCATTCAAACCTGGGGTGGTAAAGGGAAAATCAAAAAGCCCCTGTATACCCGCAATATCTTTTGGAAACCCTGCGCCCAGAAGAGATACCAAACCAACAGATTCACTCGTTAATGTGCCACCAAGCAATCCATCTTGAGCGCCAGTACCCCACATGCCTCGTGTAATAATATTTCCCTGAATACCAGTCATAGAAATAATGTCATAAAGTGGATCTATAGTTGCACCAAAAATAGGGTCTATTGAACCACCAACAGGTTTCCAATTGGTCCAACGAGTAATTTTTTGTGTGCTATCAAAAAGCGCTTGAGAATAAAAAATACCCGGAATTTGGTTCATAGCAGGATTTGATACGGTTACATAGACCGTGTCACCACGGACTATCATGTCGGTGATATCGCCGGCAAGGAGCTCATCGCCACCAATAGACGCCGCAAAATCATCTGATGTTGTCATCTGACTGTTGTCCATAGCTGGTTCGGTGAATGTGCCATACGCTGGATTGAATACTTGATTTTTATTAGCTATCACGCCCAACAGAGCAGCATCTGCATTGTTACCCACTAATGGCAACGCATACACGGTACGTTTTGTTGATGCCGCGTCACCATTACCGCCTTGTACAATCAAATAGTGGAGCGACGTGCTTGTATACATAGTATTGATACGATGAACGCTCACTTGTGTATTGGCACCAATACCACCAATAATTTCATTTTGATTGGCAAAAACGGCATCAATCGCAATAGTCTGTATGACAAACTTGCCTGTTTGTGTTGGTGCTACCATAATGACCGAACGAGCACCATCGGTAGGGCACACACCACCTGTTACTTGTAATCCTACATATAAACGACCGAAATTTGCATCCCAATGGAACACCGCATTGTCATTCATTGAAACTAGATTGTTGAAAATTTTTACTGCTGGCGTAGCAATATCTAAAGGCAGCGCACGGGTCTGAGAACCTACAGGGCTGCCAATCGGCGCATCTACTTGCTCAAGTACTCGGCTGGAAGAAATCACCCCGGCTGATTCTGTTTTTTTTGTATCAAGCTTTAATACTGCAATACCACTTCCCGAGGCACCAAAATTTCCGCCGGCATTACTTTTGACCGCCGCAATGGCGCATTGATCTGCCATGTTACCAATACCGACAATGCCAGAAGTTACCAAAGTGCCACTCGCATCTTTAATACTGTTAGCTGACAACACCGCTTTTCGACTACTAAAAAAAAGATCTATAACGTACAACGACGTAAGATCATTGGTCGTAACCACTAAAGGCGCATGAGTAATTTCACGCGGAAGTCCTGTATTGTTTTCTGCTGGAGAAAGCAACCCTAAAAATTGAATCCCCGCATTGAATAATGGATTAGGTTGGTCAGCTACATTGTTGAGCCAAACAGTGCTTGGCGTCATGGGCACAAGCGCATTTGAATTTTTTACCACCGTTGAAACAGCAAAATCTGAACCATCTGCCGTACATTGTGCTCCTATATAAAAAAAATCGCCTTTTGGTGACGCAGCATGTGCTGAAGTCGGAAAGGTAAATGTTTGACCAGACCCCTCCGGCGCATTGCCCTGTAGAACATTCGCCTTGAGTGGCACCGAACAACAAACAAGTAAAAATATATGAAAACTACGAACCAATCTTGAATACATCATAACTCAAATCCTTAAAAATCTGACCATTGTCTACGCGTAAAGCTCTTTGGAATACGCAGGTATTTTACGAAATTTTCTCAACGCTGTCACAAAAAAGATTGCCATTTAAAAAGCCATTATTTCCAAATAAGAAAACTTATGCTATATACTTATATAAACAAGCTATTTATTTTTTAAAAAAATTTCATAAAGGCTATTTATATTATGCCACACGCTAAAATATTCTCTGCCACCACTATAGGCATTGATGCACAAGTCGTAAGCGTAGAAGTGGATCTTGCCATGGGCCTACCACAATTTTACATTGTTGGTCTGCCTGATACCGCTATTAAAGAAAGCAGCAAGCGTATTCTGACGTCACTAAAAAATAGTGGCTTTAAACTACCAACAAAAAAAATAGTAGTGAATTTGGCGCCCGCTGACTTGAAAAAAGAAGGCACCTTGTTTGATCTACCTATTGCTATTGGCATTCTGCTCGCCGGTGGATTTCTTGAAATACCTCGTAGTTTTTTAGATGAAACATTATTTTTAGGCGAACTTTCGCTCGATGGCAGCATAACCTTTATTAAAGGCGCACTTGCAATAGCATATGATGCAAAACTTCTTAAGAAAAAACGTTTAATTATTCCCAAAGCTAATGCTGCCGAAGCTGCACTCATTGGTGAACTTGAAGTTATCGGCGTGGACCATACCACCGAACTCATTGCCTATTTACGTCACGAACGAGACATCGCGCCAACCATAACTAATCTTGCAGCACACACAACGGCTAACAGCGATAAACTCAATGACTTTTGCCAAGTTAAAGGACAAAATCAAGCCAAACGAGCTTTACAAATTGCTGCTGCAGGAAGACACAATATTCTTTTTATTGGCCCTCCTGGTTCGGGAAAAACGATGCTGGCAAAGCGCCTGCAAACCATTATGCCGCCAATGATATTCAATGAAATACTTGAGACCAGTAAAATTTATTCGGTAAGCGGCAAACTCGGCAAACAATCATTGGTAGTCCAACGGCCATTCCGCGCCCCACATCACACCATTTCTCAAGCCGGCCTTGTTGGCGGCGGTTCTTACCCTCAGCCTGGCGAAATTAGTTTAGCGCACCACGGCATTCTGTTTTTGGATGAGTTGACCGAATTTAAACGAGATACCTTGGAAGTATTACGTCAGCCGTTAGAAAATAAGATGGTCTGTATTTCGCGTGTACAACAATCAATTACATTTCCAGCCTCATTCTTATTGATAGCTGCTCTCAACCCTTGCCCTTGCGGATTCTTGGGCGATAAAAAAAGAATGTGTCATTGTTCTGCGCCGCAGATCACTAAATATTTGGCAAAACTATCAGGCCCATTATTAGACCGCATCGATTTACAAATTAATGTTCAATCAGTTGAATATGACACTATTAAATCAAAAGATTTGAATAACACCAGCTCACAAGAACTCTATGCAACCGTGGAAAAAGCACTGGCTATGCAAGAAGCACGATTCGGCACCAAAACCATACTCAACAGTTTTATGCCTGCTGATGTGATTGAAAAACATTGCGTGCTAACTCCTGCAGCCGAAGAAATCATTAAAAAGGCTTTTGACCGATTACGCTTGAGCATGCGCGGCTATCATAAAATACTCAAAGTTGCCCGTACTATTGCCGATTTAGAAGAATCCCACCTCATTGATGTTGCCCACGTTCAAGAAGCCATCATGTATCGCTCACTTGACCAACATTTAGACCAACAACGCTCATGATCCTCGGCATTGGCATTGATAGTGTCGAAATTCAACGATTTAAGGAGTGGCATGCCTTTACTCAAAAATCACTGCAACGGATCTTCAGCGAGGAAGAAATCTCTTACTGCCTGAGCAATAAAGCCAAGAGTGCCGAGCGATTTGCCATCCGCTTTGCGGCTCGCGAAGCTCTTTTTAAGACCCTGAGCAGTGCTTACCCAACCTTTGAACTGCCCTTTTTGACACTGTGCCGATTAGTCCGCACGGAAAAGAACCATCGCGGGGCTCCTTGCTTACAGGTTGACTGGTCACGTTGTTTACCCTTAGCCACCCAAACATACCCTATTTGCCATACTTCCTGGACACACACGGCTACCACTGCTACTGCGATAGTGGTTCTAGAAGAAGCTTAACCTCGATTCACCTACCTACACTAGCGCCATACCTAATAAAGACCGTAGGTTTTGATTGACAATCATCAATAAACCCTTATAATTAAGGTTAATTAAGGACTTTATAAGTCTAACAAATTTTGAAAATGTATATCGCGGGGTAGAGCAGTCTGGTAGCTCGTTGGGCTCATAACCCAAAGGTCGCTGGTTCAAATCCGGCCCCCGCAACCAATTTCTTCACAGGGCTTCATTCAAGCGCTCTTAAATATAAATCTATTATCAAGAAATCTTACTTTATTACTAGCATCACTCTTTATGGAAACTTATATGAAAAACACATTCATTAAGCTATTAATAACAATCTTATTATCTTTAAGTATTCCTGTTTTCGCTCTCAAAAACGATCTATCAGCTCCCGCTACACATTCACTTCTTGCAGAATCTGCATCAAGTTCAGATAAAAACGGCGCTGATGGTTTTCTTGCAAGACTTTGTAACTGCATTAGAGCTTTATACAAAAACTCTTCTCTTGTTTCATGGCCACGTACCGATGAAGCTCTCACAAAAAAATCAAAGATTTGGACAGATCTTATGCTCGTCAAATAAAAGAACTTAAACGTTTGATTGATTTTAACAAAAAATAGATCTGTTGCACTGTCTTTGCTACTCATTGATTGACACCCACACTTCTCGACTGCTATATCTTATAGTAAGTCTCAATAATCCAGCCTTGCCCGAAAGCTAAGTTAATACTTGAGCTTTGTCCAAGCCTGACAAAAATGGGAGTGTGATCATGAACAAAACTAATCTCTTTATAATAACTACCCTTATCTCTTCAACCTGTGCCACCGCAATGGAAGAAATAAAGCGACCAGAATCACGTGCAGCATCTCCTGAAAATACTGATGGTCCATTCGTGATGGCTCGTGTGGCAACAGTCGTAGCAGTTAACTATCCCATGCAATACGATGTAATCAACTCACTAGAATCGCGCAATATAGAACTACAAAATCACCTTGTAAGTCTTCAACAAGCAGTCCATGATATCGAACAAAGACGCATAAAAGAATATGAGCAAAGCGCCATGCGAGCGACTTCATTACTGCTTACAGAAGCTATTCCCAGCGGGTGCATTCCATGGATTAAAGTATTAATTTCTGATAAAGCAGATGTAAACTACAAGTCGTGCAACGGCCTTACTCCTCTTACACAAATCATTAAACATAAATCAATCACCAAAGATTCAAAAAAAGAACTTATC
Source organism: Candidatus Dependentiae bacterium (assembly GCA_026389015.1). NCBI lineage: Bacteria > Candidatus Babelota bacterium. The sequence goes on from JAPLIR010000029.1 coordinate 49,686, forward strand.
AAGCTACTTCTCGCAGCAGGATCACATTCTGAAGGCCAACTTGATAACAGTGATATAGAAACACTAGTCGATAAAAATACAGAATCAGACAAATGCACTATAATGTAGAAACGAAGAACAAAATCTAAGGATTTAATTATGAAAACCCTGAACATTATTCTGATAGCCGCCAGCTGCATGCTCTTAATAATAACAACTGTTATTATATGGATAAAAAACACAACTAAGCCTTCTTTAAAAAGTGGCAATGCTGCACCTTCGTTTGCGCTACCCGATGAAACAGGAACCATGCGATCACTTACAGAATTTAGGGGTAAAAAAGTAGTGCTCTATTTTTATCCAAAAGACGAAACCCCTGGCTGCACCCAAGAAGCATGCGACCTACGAGATGCCTATGCCATCTATAAAGAACACAATATTACCATTCTTGGCATTAGTTACGACTCACCTGCATCACACACTGAATTTAAAGCAAAATATCATCTGCCATTTTCATTGTTATCAGATACTACGCATACCGTCGCTCATGCGTATGGCGCGGACCAACACACCATGGGGCATTTTTTCCCTAAACGCATGACAATCCTTATTGATGAACAGGGAAACATCGTGCACACCATTGAAGATGTAAGTGTGAAAGATCACGTGAATGATATCTTAAAAGCTTTTGGCATTAGCACGAAATAAGTATTGATAATGTCCTAATCGATCACTATAATTGCTCTACCTTACGCAAAATAAATCTCAATAATAACGAAGGCACAATTATGAAAAAAACTTCCCTCCTGCTCATTCTTACCCTTATTTTTTCAACCCCTGTCATCGCAATGGACCAAGAAGAAGCAAAGGGGCCAGACAATAGACAAGAACACAGAGAACACATCGATACAATCAATGATCTTCTTATGCTCAGAGCCATCCCTTCTCTCAACATAGATTTCATACAATTATTAATTACAAAAAAAGCTGAGATAAATACTATCTTCATAGAAGATGGCCAGGAGAATACTCCCCTCATGCTTTTATTAGAACAACCTTTTGTATGCAGAGTGTATGAGCCTTACTGGCACGCGAGCGAACAAGAAGAGCATACTTATAAAATAAAAAAAATTGTTTCAATGCTCATACAAGCAGGAGCAGATCCCTTTATAAAAACATCTAATGGCAAAACAACTTTTGATATAACGGATAACGATGACATTCAACAACACCTCATCAAAGAAGCGAGCACAAAACCAAAAAATGAATGGTGCTGTACCATCCTCTAAATAGAAATTATTAAAGCATTTCTATCAAAAAACATTAAGAAGCCTTAATCTTCTTACAGGAAAAAATAATTACCATGAAATTAAATAGCATATTCATAAGCCTCATAACTATAACCTTGTTCTGCCACGCATCGGCTATGACTCAAATCACAAAAGAAGAAACTGTAACGCAAGAAGGTTTTAAAGAAATTCAATACACTCGAAAAACCAAGACTGAAACAAGCACTCTGTACCTTAATTGTTCCCGCTGGATAACAGGTCCCAATACAGGAAGAACCTACTGTTTTTCCCAAGAATTTTTTGAAGATTATAATAGGCCTATGAAATATTTGGACCACAATGCCAGCAGCTATGATTATTTAGAAAGAAAATACGCTGCTCAGCAAGCAAAAAAAAGTTCTGAAAAATCTATACCCTGACTTGTCTAAAAAACCTTTTTTTCAAACACTTTTTCCACAAAAAAATCAAAAGTAATTACATCGCCATACAAAGTAAACTATATTTCATAGCACAGTTAACCATGCCATTACTTTGCAATAAAAAAAGGATTACGTATGTGTTGTAATAAAAAAACAGTCTTTATAGCCATAATCATAGTAGCACTTGCAGCCTTTGGCATACACTTTCTTACACAAAAAACCACCACTGGTTTGAATATCAAAGAAATAAAATCGTACGCTCAGGTTGTCGGTGAAATGGCAACTGCCGATCCACAAACGTTAATACTTTTTGACACCGACGAAACACTCGTAACATCGCCAGACGTATTTGCTCGCGACTATCCATTGCCACCTTCATTTATTATTCAAGGTATACTCAAACATCCATCGCTCCTCTTTAAAAAAAATAGAGAACAGCTCGAGAGTTTGATTATGACGCATGCGCAACGCAAACTCATAGATCCATTAGTTATTGAACTCATCAATAGTTTAAAATCAAAAGGCTGCACGGTGTTAGTACTCACCCAATTCAGAACACGTCCGTATGGTATTGTTACAGACCCAGTAAAAAATCGTTATGAAATGCTTAAAAATTTTGGTGTAGAATTGAGCTTAACGTACCCAGATTTTAAATTTACAACCCTACCTTCAAAAGGTGGCGGCTACCCAGAACTACACAATGGCATTCTCTTTGCTAATGAACTCACCAAAGGCCAAGCCCTTGAAGGCTTCCTAGACCATTTTAAGATTCGCCCAAGCAAAGTTATTTTATTCGATGATATGGAAAAAAATCTCATATCTGTCGGCAATCTCTGCAAAAAACTCAATATTCCATTTCAAGGCTATCTCTATCTTGCCAAGAAACACTTTTCTGCATGGAACACAAAGCGTGCGCTGCTGCAACTAGACAATATTCTAGAACACGGAAAATGGCTATCCGATGCAGAGGCTGATGCCATGTTGCAAGGCAAGCCAGCCGTAGTCGCACACTAAAATAATTAGCGTTTAGTCCTTCTAAAAAAAAGAGAACCCTCATGCAAAAAAGCCTTATTAGATATTCACTCTGCCTGTTGGTCATTTGTATCAATGTATTTGGTAACGATGATCTTATCAAACGTGGTTTTACTCATGTTACCAGTGAATTCCATCTCATTGATGGAACAACCAACAGAAAAAATAGATTTCCTCATATTCCACACGCACAAGGAACCAGTCAAAACTGGAGTGGCTACGTTGCCGCCACCAACTTAACTCATCCACTACAACATTCTGTCACGAAAGTATCAGGGTCCTGGACAGTACCAACTGTTTCATCGGCTGCACATGACACGCATTGTGCTATTTGGGTTGGCATAGATGGTTACAGCAGTGAATCTGTGGAACAAATTGGCACGTCGCACGACTTTATCAATGGCCATCAAGACAACTATGCGTGGTTTGAAATGTACCCTAACTATGCATACGAAATTACTGGTTTTCCCGTCAATGTTGGGGATTCTATAAGTGCTTCTGTAGTCTATATAGGAAATAACACGTTCACCTTAACACTCATTAACAACACACGCAGAGTGTATGTGGTAATTCCATCTTCTTACACGAAATCATCAACTGCACAAAGAAGTTCAGCAGAATGGATTGTAGAAGCTCCTTATGAAAATGGTATATTACCACTATCTCATTTTAGCATGATTAAATTTCTTAATTGTACGACCACCATTAATGGCACAACCGCGGCAATAAAATATCGTTCATGGGCAGATGACTTTTTGACCATGGTAACCAATACCAATACTCCAAAGGCAACCGTATCGGCACTCAGCACTAATGGCCAAAATTTCAATGTTACATGGAATCATGAATAAAAGAAAAAAAACAGACTTTGAACTTCTTTGTAATTAAACAGAAACCTGATAACTTTTCAAACAAAAAGTTATCAAGTTTTTTGTTTGTGATCGGACGCAGAAAAGCTTAAACTAAGAATGATATATTCACTCGCACCTCAGCAGCTTCTAGGATTTCCTATGAATAGACATTCAAAAATAATGTATGCCGTACTAGTAATAACCACATTAACCAGCCATGCGCCTTCTTCTGCAATGGCATCTTTTATAGCACAACGCATGGCTCAATCTCGAACACAATCTGAAACACAAAGAAAAAAAATCGAAGAAAATGAAACCCAAAAAAGACAAGCCGCGGCGCAGTCAAAAGAAAAAGAAAAATGTGAGGCCCAAAAAGAACGCCAAAAAAGCATAGAAGATGCTGCACAACAGTACAAAACTCAGGTTGAAAAACATAAACAAACCAAAGCACAGAGCTGGTGGCCATCTTTATTTTAATCTATTTATTAAGAACAGTACCGTTATGACAATAATGACACCACGACAACAACAATTTTTTGCCGCGTTGCCCGATTCTTGGAAAAAGCCATTAGAAGGTGTTTGTGCTAAACCTGAGATTGATGCCCTTGCGCAGTTTTTACAAGAACGCGAAGCAATGGGTGCAACAGTATACCCTGCACAACAAAATATCTTTGCTGCATTGCAAGCAACACCATTTGACGATGTAAGCGTCGTGATTGTTGGACAAGACCCCTACCATGGTCCAGGTCAAGCTCATGGATTAAGTTTTAGTGTGCCACCTGGAGTGCGTGTACCACCTTCTCTGCGTAATATATTCAAAGAGTTACATAGTGACATTGGCATGCCTATTCCAAAAAATGGTACGCTCACCGGCTGGGCACAGCAAGGCGTGTTATTACTCAATGCTATTTTAACCGTTGAAGAAGGAAAGCCTGCAAGCCATGCAAACAAAGGTTGGGAGTTTTTCACTGATGCTATTATTGAACAACGGCTCAAACGTAACCATCCAACAGTCTTTATGCTGTGGGGTGCGTATGCACAGAAAAAAATGCAAAACCTGCATATTCACACCGACCCAGCACGACATTTAATCTTAAAAGCAGCTCACCCATCGCCTCTATCAATAAGAGGATTTCTAGGCTGTCGCCATTTTTCACAAGCCAATGCTTTTTTAAGGGAGCATGCTATGCCAGAAATTCAGTGGGAAAACTTGTAAAGTCATACACTAGATAAAATGCTCGTATTCGAAAAATATTAACCAGAGAAAAACCGCATCTTTTTTATGATATCTTCTTGAGCAATGTCCCGACTGATTGCCAGCTAACGACTTTTCCAAAAGGCCAGTTTTGATCATCAGAACCACTATATATAACATACGCTTCTTTTTTTTCGTTTTTAGTGATCCCCTGCCAGGTCTCAATGGCTGAAAAATAACTTGGGATAACCGTCTTGCTCGATTTAATTTCCACAGGCACGAGCTTGCTACCCGTATCAATTAAGCAATCAACTTCATGCCCAGAATGATCACGCCAAAAATAAAGGCCTGGTACTAATTCAAGGTTATAATGCTGCTTGAGTAGGTCAGCTATAATAAATGTTTCAATAAGAGGCCCACGCATTGAATGGTCGATTAATTCATCCGCTGATTTAATTCTGAGCAACGAGCACACCAACCCCGTATCAATGAAGTACAGCTTTGGTGACTTTGTCAGTTGTTTGCCAAAATTTTTATAGTACGGCTGCAAAAAGAATACAACATAACTTGCTTCTAATATTGAAAGCCATGCTTTAACCGTTTTATCGTCAATGCCACAATCATTACCCAATGAAGAATAATTAATTGTTTGTCCAGTCCTACCGGCACACAAACTAATAAATTTTTTAAATAACATCAGATCGGTAATATTTTTTATTTGCCGCACATCGCGTTCTAAATACGTCGCTGTATAACCTTGGTACAATCTTTTGACCGATATTTCTTCCGCGTACAATGCTGGATAAGAACCAGTAAATACTGCCGTCTCAATTTTTTCGGGCAGCAAGCCAGCATCACCAATTTCTGCGATTGAAAGAGGCAATAACGTAATAATGGCTATTCTGCCTGCCAATGTTTGCGTAATGGATTGGCTTACCAAAAAGTTTTGAGACCCGGTGACAATAAAGAAACCCTTTTTTTTCTCTTCGTCTACCATGGTTTGTATGTAAGAAAGCAAATGGGGCGCATGCTGAATTTCATCTAAAATAATGCCATGATCAGTTGGGTAGTCATTCAAAAAACTTCTTGGGTCAGCATGAGCCAACGCACGCACATCATAGTCTTCCAAGGAGATATATTTGTGTTGAGAAAACACATGCCGCGCCAACGTTGTTTTTCCCGCCTGCCGCGGACCTAAGATGGCTACCACGCCATATTCTTGAGCAGCTTCTTTTAACTGAGGCGTTATTGCTCGTTTAATGTACATAAAAAATTCCTTTATTTTTTACTGGTCCCTAAAATCCGGAATCCAATTCCGAATTTTCTAAGTATACCTTAATAACTATAGCCAAAGCCTCTCTATTATTCAATATTATTGATTTTTTTGATTCTCTCAGAAGAAAATCGACAGACTAACCCCTTTTACCCTGACAAATCTACCCCAATTGAGCCATACCAGGCAATAATTGACGATTAACTCATTATAAGTCATTCTATGGATTAATTATTTCTACTTGACATTTTATTCTGTCCTGATATCCTAAGATATAATAGGCAAAAAATGGAGCCTAAAATCGTATAAAATCTAATTTTAAGGAGTTCTTTATGAACACATATTCAAAAATGATCTATGCCGCATTCGTAGCCATGACGCTAGCAAGCTATACGCCTTCTTTTGCTTGCCATAGAGGCGATTCTCATGGAGATTCTATATCTGTATGCTGCTGCAATGATGCGAACAGTCATGGAAGCGGTGGCGGCAGCGACAGTCGCGGCAGTAATGGCGATGGCGGCGGTCATGGTGGTAGTTATAGCGATGGCAACAGTGGCGGTTATGACTACGGCCATGGCGACGGTCGTAATAGTGATGGCACGTATGGCGACTGGTCTCCAAGTGCTTATCAGAAGGGACAAGGTTGTCCTGTAGGACATTATTTTGCTGGATTTCCAAAACGTTATGATGGGCAGCCGGACACATCAAAGCCTATTTTTGTAGCGTATCCCAAGGGCACCGCAAACAATCCAATCGCCGGCGTTAATCAATCATCTAATTATGGCCAGCTTCAAGCTCAGGAAATTGTAACATTTCGACAAGCATGTCAAACAAGAGAATTATGCAGCAAGTATGTAGCACCTAATGGCCAAGTTTGCACTAAAGATGAAGTGATTAAAGCTAAAGCTGATGCCGCAAAACTATTGGCAAAAATAAAAGAGATTAATGAATCTTTAAGTAAAGAAAAATCCGATCCAGGTCCAGACAATGAACAAAGTGCATTAATCCATGTTACGCAAGATGGCGTAGTATGCACAAGTTCAGAACTGCTGTTGTCTACCGCTACCTTCGGCACATGGAGCAAAAAAGACAAAGTCATCGGAGGCTTTCAAGATATAGCAGCCCTTGTTGTGTCAAATACTTCCGATACTTCATTAAAACAAGTAAAAGAAGAATGCGCACTTCAAAATATTTCTCATAGGGTGAGATTGCAAAATCCTGATCGTTTTTGCTCCAAAGATTATAATGCAGCACGTGAAGTACAATGGAGCTTTAAAACTGAACAGGACAGAGAAGATGCACGGGCATATTTAGAATCAGTAGAAAATGGTAAACAAACAGTTTCAGATTTTCTCATGAATGACTTTGTCAGCAAAATGTTTGGAAACCCAGAAAGTCGATCAGAATGTCTTGATGCTCGACCAATGACCACGCAAGAATGCAAAGCTGATGGCGAAGAAAGAGCTAGTTCATCATCATCATCATCATCATCTTCTTCTTCTTCTTCTTCATCATCATCTTCTTCTTCAGCAGCAGGAGCAAGCACAGCTCGAATTAATTCCCTGCAACAAGCAATTGATGCTTCAGCTCGAAGAATAGAAATGCTTGATGCACAAAAGAAAATGCTGGAAAAATGCATTGAAGAAGCTGATAAAGTAGAAAAAGAAGTACAGACTAAAGTGGATGCTACAACTTTTTATAGAAACATAACCAGCTCCTACCCTCAAAGAGCTGAATCATTAACCCTTGGACAATATAAAGCTGAGCAAGAAGCACTGGCTAGACGAATAGCATCGAATAAAGCTAAGGGAAAGTAATTTCGATTCATTCAACATGATTTAAAAGCGCCCTATGGAGCCTAAAAACTATAGGGCACTTTTTTAGTGTCAACGTGAGCATTAAATATCAAAATCATTTTACCTCTTTTTGCTCTTCAGTACCTTTGGCACAGCCGCCTCATACTTTTCAAATTCTGCTTCTATTTCTTCAATAGTCGGCAAGCTACTCTTTAACTCCTTAGGCAACTTCTTTATAATGGCTGTTTCATACTCTGCTATGCCAATCGGCTTTTTAATATCACGCAAAGCATATTCCGCAGTAAAATTCTTTTTCGTTTTGCACAGAATGAGCCCTATGGTTGGCTTATCATGCTCATCGCGTATCAAATCATCTATCGCCGACAGATAAAAGTTAAGCTGGCCAACATCGCGCGGATCAAAAGCTCTTGCCTTTAATTCAACAACCACATAACATTTCAATTTGACGTGATAGAAGAGTAAATCAATATAATAATCATCGCCATCTACTTCTAAATGATATTGCCTACCAATTAATGCAAAACCTTTGCCCATCTCAAGCAAAAGCTTTTGAACATGTTCTATGAGGCCCTGCTCAAGATCGCGCTCCATATGTTCGGCATGCAACGTTAAAAAATCAAAAATATAAGGATCTTTAAACGATTGTTGTGCCATATCAGAATGAGACGCGGGCAAAGTTTTAGAAAAATTAGTTATAGCCTTGCCCTCACGCTTATAAAGATCAGATTTTATCCACGTCTCAAGCATGCTACGACTCCAGCCATATTCTATAGTTTTTTGAGCATACCATAAGCGCTGTTTATCATCTTTTAACTTAAATAGAAGAACAACATTATGTCCCCATGGAATGTTAAAAATTGCAAAATCGTCTAATTGTGTCACAGCTTGTGACACAATTTCATAAGCAGCATAGAATGCCTTCATCCGAAAGATATTAACTTTGGAAAAACCACTCATTCCTGGGAATGAATTTTGAAGATCTTCTGCTAACTTTTCAATAACATGAGACCCCCAACCATTTTTTTGTTGTTGAGCGACAATCACTTTGCCAATAGACCAATAAAGCTTAAGCAGCTCTCTATTAACAGAAAAAGTTGCCCTAACTTGAGCTTCTTTAATCTGTTGCTTAATCATAGCCAACGTCGAGATATATTCTTTTACAGAAGCAACCTCTTTTTTAAGCAATGTTTTTTTGGTACTTATTTTTTTATTCATTCTCTTATGTTCCTTTTTTACTTATCCGGCCTATCAATCTTAGGATACTGAACAGGACGACTAGCATAATACGCGGCCTGAGGATTGGCTTCGTCAACATCAACATATGAACAATAAACTTTGTCCTCAAAGCCGCCGTTGCGTTCTTTTTTTGCCAAACGTACTGCTTCAATAGTTGCCAAATCAATATTCTGCGCTTTTGCCAACGCATGAATAACTTCTATGACATCCCCAAGCTCTTCTGCTAATTCTTTATGATCAACCGCATCAATGGACTCTTGTGCCTCTTCAAGCAACTTCTTTTTAAGAAGCTCTGTATATTCTTCTGATTCGGCAACGCGCTCATGCACGATGACGCCTTTGCTTCTAAGGCTGTTAGGTATTTTATCACGAATTAATTTATCAACGTTAAATCGAATAAGTGCCATGTAATTATTCCTTACACAAAAAAACTTTTTTATAAATCAGTACCATGAACATCAATGCACTTCGGCTGGAGCTTAGCAATTGATGACTTCAAACTTGTATCATCATGTATCAGAGCATAAAAAACAGCTTTATCAGCTTTTCTTACAGCACGCTTTGCTTTTTCAATTTCCCATTCTGCAGATATTATTGCACTCTTTGCTTCTTCTATCTTAAGTTTTTCTTGCCCAACTCTACGCTCTAAAAGCTGATCATCACCAGGTATAAGGTCGGTAGAATAAGGAATTAAACTTTCATAGCGTTTTATAAAACGCTTATTTTCAGCAAGCGCCTGCTTATTATATCTTAGGAATACCTCTTTATGGGCTAACATCTGTTCTGCCTGCAATAACATTTTAATCTTACATTGATTCACACACGTACACATGCCACGCAATGACATCGCATCATTCATCGTGTAAAAAGTGAAAAGCCCTGCTATGAGTAATAAAAAACGTTTCATAATTTTTCCTATCTATTGCAAAACGAGATAACTGTTATGGTACTGTATCAGTATAGCTACTATTACATGAGGATAAAAATATGAAGTTGAATTATCTTGTTTTTTCTACGATCACTTTAACGGTAGCCTACATCGGCAAATTATTAACCGCAAACAATATGGCCTGGTACAAAACACTTACCTTACCAGCAATAACCCCACCAAGTTGGTTATTCGGCGTTGTATGGCCAATACTGTATATACTTACTACCATTGCCGCACTGCTCGTTTGGAATCGACATAAACACGATAAGCGCTTTGTTATGATCATGACATTATTCGCTCTCAATGCTGGATTAAACCTCGCGTGGACATATCTTTTTTTCAAAAACCACCTTATAACAGAAGCACTGCTTGATGCGATTGCTCTTGAAGTGACCATTGTATCACTCATTGCATTACTTTGGACAAACATGCGTACCGCCGCACTGCTCCTTGTGCCTTATGCCGTATGGACGCTCTTTGCAATAGTACTCAATTACCAAATTTGGCAACTCAATTAATCCCACAATAAATAGTGTGTTGATAGAGATAAGAACCAATAACTTTTTGCTGCCAAGCCGTCAATTGTGTTTGGGTAAATAATCCAATTAAAATAACTACAACATGTGTTCCTAGGCTATCCACCTCAAAAGTAGAGCAGCAAGACTCTTTTTGCTCAAACATTATTATTACGATAAAGTATCATAAGCGTCACACACAAGAACTCTTTTAAAACTCATCACTCGAAATGAAACATATGTCTTTAAAATTCATTAAAATAAGTCTCATGCTCATTACCCTGCAATCATCAGCTGTATTTGCCGAAACACAAGCTGATCAACCAATCATTAATAACAAAAATCTTATTCATTATTTAGCACACATATGCACAGGTGGATTATCTTATATTGCCTGTGTAGGAATCCAAATAGTAAACGATTTGGTAACAGGAGATGCAGCTGTTAATAGTGAAAAATATGTCATAAAAAGAACCTTTAAAGCTGATGAAACTTCAAGAACATTGATGGTCTTACCTTGTTTGGCAACTCAATGTTACATTCTCTATAACACACCACAATGGACCGATACGCATGTATTACAAAAAGACTCTGTGCGCACCAGAAAGCAGAATATCGTTCCTTTTCTCATCAGACTGTTTATTCGCAATCCAATTGGCGTTGCACTAGGCGAATACGCCACTGACTAAAAAGAGTAAAAATTGCCCTGCTCTATTTGCCCCGAGCAATTTTTTCCTGCGCCTCTTCAATGGTTTTTACCCCCTGTTCTCGCAAGACTTCATTAATGCTTAGATTCAATGCCTCTTGTAACCGTCGATTTACAACAACAGGGTCAAGTTTATATCTATGCGATGCATAGGCATTCAATGCTTCTGTTGCATGACGCGCCACCGCGCGTGAACCATTCAGCTCTATATATATCAAATTATTCAACATATAACACACATCAAAGTATTCTTTGGCCATCTCATAGTAAGCAGTGGCCGTAGGGATATTTGGCAGTGTTTTTGCCCGCGCCAAATTTCCATAATATTTAATGATACCGTTTGGTAAAAAAAATGACTTTTTGAGCTCACTACTTTTTCTTGCAAGATCGAATAGTACATCAACAAGCTCCGCTGGTTTTGACAACAGCGACGCATCTTCTCCTATGATAGCATACAAGGCAGCATGCACTTCTTGAGAGACAGTAGCCGGAATATCCCACAATTTCATCATGTTTTCTTTTATTTGATAGTGCGCCAACAATCGCTTATTAAAAAATTCTAACTGGGCTGGAACAGTCGCAATAGCACTTCGCTCTGCCACCGTAAGATTTTTATAGAGCGGATTATCCAAGCAAGCTTTAACAAAACCCTGTGAGTCAAACATGGCATTTTTTTGTGCTGCCAATCATTGCTGTTCCTGAGCGTCTTTTTTTTGAGATTCTCCATACATAGGAATCAGGCTTGTAGTATTGCAAATAACAAACGCTAATATTCTGAGTGTCTTTTTATTGTTTAACATTTTTTCCGCTTATATATTGATATTGAATTCCAAATTACTATAATCCGATACTAGCTTATTTTCAGTCCATAATTGCTAACAATTCTTCTGTTTTCTTAAGCCACTCCTCAGCCACACGTTTATCAATTTTTATTATTTTCAATGGCTTATAGTTTTTTATCCATTCATCGTATGTTATATAATCAGTATCACTTTTTTTAGGTTCAATATAATGCCACTTATAGACAGGAGCAATTTCTAATACTATGTCATTATCCCTATTGTAAAGCCACGTGGATAATCCTCTTTTTTCCCATAACAGATTATGCTCTCCTACCCAAAAATTTGTGCCTGATTTGAGTGGTAAACTGACGCGACCACTAAGCTCCTGATTCCATAAAAAGCCTATATTTTCTTTTATAGAATCATGCAACTTACAAGCATTATCAATAGCTTCGGTCAACAAAACTTTAAATGGTTCTAATGCAAAACTAATAGAATCGTCAAACAATAAGTATTGTATGTTATCTGATGTTTCAAAAAAAATTTTAATTTCATCGCAAACATGTAACCGTTCGTACTCAAAAGGTATTACCATGCTCAAGAATTGAGAATCATCGATTATCAAAATAATGTTTTGTGTTTTCATTTTATAATCTTGCCCCTTCCATTAACCAAGCCAGCTTCTTCTAGAACTCTTTGCATTTTATCGGTAAGATCATCCCATTCTCGAACATGTCCGTGATATAATCTGTCTCTCGTTTTACTGAGTACAACAAACTCGCCATCATCCACGGCTATTCTCTGCGGTGATGTATCTTTTATTTGTATGGAATTATCTAAAGCCCTTTGACCATTCTTGGGCGCCTTGCTTTTTCGACCATTTGATTCGCGCAGATGATACCCAGCATCTTCATACAAATTTTTATCTTCATTAGGATCATGCTGCTGGGGACCACTTGGCATAGGTGCCTGAGAACCCGCGCCAGCTTGCGACCCATTTTGTGTTTTTGGCAGCGATTGATTAGACTTTGCTTCGTTAAAAATTACTGCTCCAGCTGCAACTGTTCCAACAACTGCGCTTGCTTTTTTTACTGCAGCTAACGCTGCTTCCCGCGTGATTTTCTGCTGCCCCTCTTCAACTGTTTTGACACCAAGTTCGCGCAATCTAGCATTAATTGATCGCTGAATCGCCCGTTGGAATCGGCTAGTCATGTCAACCGGATTAGTCACATACCCATGAGACGCATATGCATTCAATACTTCTGTGGCATGACTAGCTACGGCGGGCGAACCATGCTGCTCAATGTAGATCAAAGAATTCAACACGTAACGCATATCATTGTATGCTTGAGTCATGGGCATCACAGGCAATGTTTTTGCTCTCGATAAAAGAGCGAAATCTTTAATGACGCCATTGGGCAAAAAGAAAGCCGATCTAATATCACTGCTATCTTTAGATAAATCAGCCAATGCATCAATAAGCTCGGCCGAATTGCTCAATAGTCGGGCATCTTCGCCTATCAGTTTATATACAGCTTCATGCACTTCTTTTGATGCAGTAACAGGAATATCCCAGGACTTCATAATACTGTCTTTTATGCTCAACTGAGCAAGCAAGCGCTTATTGAAGAAATCAAGTTGTGTAGGTGAACTAGCAATCAAATCTCGTTCTGCAGAACTTAAGTTCTTATAGAGAGGATTATCTAATCCAGATTTAATAAAACCCTGAGAATCAAACATCGCTTGCTGATATGCCAAAACACGCTGTTGTTCTTGCACTACTTTTTGTTGAAATTCAACATAAAAGTGATCATAGGCATAGTGCATGATTTTATCGTTACCATTTTCCTGTAGCATCTTACGTGCCGTACTAAAATCATACTGCTGGCATAACTTAACGCACTCAAGCCGCGCACCATACAACTCATGATCTTGCATTAAAGATCCATAATCTATCGACTGATGGAAGCAATGTTCCTTAATTCCCTGCCATATATTATGCCCTCTGCTAATAGGATAACTATATGCAGAAGAAGTATTACTCGTGTTGAGCGTTGATGGAATAAGTTTTTTTAGAGTAATACTGCGCCCTATGTCATGCTGCACATTATCAATAAATTTTTGTATGATTGGCCCAACATAATTATTTTCTTTTGTTAACGCCTGCCATGGAATATTACCATCTGATTGAACATAACCTTTTAAAATCTCCTTCGTTGCTTGCTGTAAATACCTATCAATGGGGCCAACAAGTTGCAATGAATCCAATTGTATTAATGCCGTATAGCGTTTACATGGATCTTTACTCGTGAGGTCTGTCATACATTGCAATACTGATTCTAACTGTTGAGACACCAGCTGTTTATATTCAGGATGGTGTTCCAAGACATGCCGAAATTCTATAAGAGATTGGACATATTGTTCAAATAGCCCAAGTCGCTCAACTCTATAATCAACCGTACGCGGCTGTATGGTTAAAAAACCTTTGCCATTAGGACTAACAATCGTGATACCATCTGCACTCTTAGAAATTGTATACTGAGATTCCTTGAAAAATTTTTTATGCAGCTCTTTCCAGTAACTTTCTATGGCCGTTTTTTGTTTAGCTTTTATGCTGCGTTCAACAGAACTTGTTATATTTCCTAACTCTAAATCTGCCTTTTTAGTAACTGGTGCATGAGTAACTTCCTGAACAACAACTGCATCTCCAGGATTACAAACTTCTGCTTCAACCTTCTTATAAGCTTGTTCGGATAATTGATCCATCACGACATGTGACGCTCGATCTTTTAGATCAGTACCAACCTCAGAAGCTGTTGGTAAATACATGGTCTGCACATTTTGATGAGCATCTAACAATGGAGTTTGTTGTGGTACGCGGTCTGATACATCAGACGGTGTAACCGTAAAAACATCTGGAAACAGCTTGCTTGTAGAAATTTGCACTTTCTTTTCCACCAAAGAACCAATGATTGTTGCAATTTTAGAAGTTGCAACATAATTAAGAGCCGCCTGAACTACTACCATCATCGGCTCCATAGCAGGAACTAAAAATATGTTACTTATAGTAATCAAAACAAGAAGTTTCGATATTTTTTTTGTATATTTTTTGTTATTGAATAACATAATAAATTTCAACATCCTTTTGGCGATATACTATTGGCACTCAATCAGTCGCATGTTACAAAGCACGCGTACCACTTTTAAAGAATACTCCCAAACACTCCAATAACAATTAATTTTTAACGTTGCATTCAGTATGAAACTCAGCTGCTTTGTTAAATTTACCATTTGGTATTAATGCAAAAAATAAAAAATCTTTACTTAATTATTCTGTTATGATAAAAGTATCTATAAGTAAGCAATAAAAATATCCTAACTCCTGTAAAGAGACATGTCATGCCATTCTTAAAAACAACCATTGCGCTACTATGCATCATCATAGTAAATACCACCATATCTCAAGAACAAGTCTTAAAACAGTGTAAATTATCAGGTATGTTCGGATCTCAACCAACACAAATCTGTAAAAACATTATAAGATTTAATTATGTTAAAGCACCCGAACAATTAGGTATAAAAGTAAAGCCCTGGGTTAATCGCATTCTGTTGCATGGAAAGCCTGGAAACGGCAAAACATCCATCGCTCATAAAATTGCAGAACTGACCAATAGTGAATTAATACATTTCGATGCTCCAAGCTTAGTGAATGAATTGCAAGGTTCTGGGGCTCAAGCAATAGCTGATATGTTTAACGATGCATTAACCAGAATTAATGCGGGAAAATCTGTCGTTATCTTTATCGATGAAATCGACGCTGTTGCTTCAAAAAATACACCTACTAATCATCAAGACACTCGTAATGCTATGCAAAAATTATGGTGTAAATTACTTGAACATGAAAACGAGCCAAATCTATTCATTATAGTCGCTACCAACATCAAGGATTCATTGCATGCTACCTTTAATAATAGATTTCCTGCAAATAACATAATCGAAATAAAAAATCCAGATCTCGAGCAGCGTAAAGAAATTTTGAAAAGTTGCTTAATATTTGGGCTTACGCCTACCTTTAATGAACATATAATCTACAGGCTTCAAAATGCGATTAATCAAAATTTTGGCAATCAACATAACAACTATTTTGAAGAAATGCTCAATATATTACGTACAATAAATAAAAAAATTATAAAGAGCAGCCTTTCAAAAGAAACGACTAATCCAGAACTTATTAAAACACCGATTACCCAACTAGAACATAAAAAAAATCAATTTTTCACTCTCAACAGTACGTCACTTGATAAACAGCCCCAAGAACTAAAAAATTACTTTAATGCTATAGACAACTACATAAAATTAGTACAAAAGCATCTTCAATATAATAAGCTCTTTTTAAATGATAAAATTATACATGATCTCGCACAAAAAACTGACAACCTCTCTATTCGATCATTAATATACTTAGTTGAAAATATTATAGAGACAGCATTACACAACAACAATGGCACTCTTATCATAGACAACAACAAAGTTGATAAAATCTTGGAAACAGCCAAGGAAAACGAACGCAAAGACCAACAGGGATGGTCTGAACATGAACGACAAAAGGCCCAAGATTTACGCACGAAGATCGACCTCATAAATTCTCACATAAAAAATAAGTGCCCTCATTTCTCTGACAACAACCCAGGTTGGTTATGGGGCTCAACAACAAAAGAGAATAATGCTTGCGCACAGGCCATAATGAAACAATATTCTTATCATTTAATAGAAAAAGACCTTAATGAACTTCTTCAATGCCAATCAAAAAAATCTTAATATTTTTGCTACGCAAGTATATAGCATCAAACTATTTACCATACATGCACTCCTACTATTAGTGAGTAACTGCCAAGCAACACCTGATTTTGTTATTGACGGCATGATAGGCAAGCAACCAACAAAGCTTTACTGGCTCATGAAACAAATTAATGACGAAACGGTAACTAAACGATGCTTAATACTCCACGGTAAGCCAGGGAACGGTAAAACAACCCTAGCAAGCAAAATAGCCCAACTCACTAATAGCAAATTTTTACGCTTAGATGCTCCCAGTATTGTTAATACTTATGTTGGCCAAGGAGCACATAACGTAGCGAATCTTTTTGAAGATGCACAAAGTATAGCCTCACAAGACAATTCAAAAGTGATAGTTTTTATTGATGAAATTGATGCTATAGCCAGTAACGTAAAAACCGAATTTAGATCTGAACATAAGATCGCCCTGCAACAATTATGGCTTGAAATCGATAAACAAAAAAATAATAAAAACATCTTCATTATTTTTGCTACCAATCATCTAGAGAAACTTGATAGAACATTTTTGGATAGATTTGGTGGAAATGTTATCGAAATCAAAAATCCAGATGCTCCCACAAGAAAGCAAATTTTAGAACATTATTTTAGTAACGTTACTATCACACTCCCTTCCTCAACGCTTAATACGTTAGTAAAAAAAACTGAAGATCTAAGCATCCGCTGTTTAGAGGATCTTGCATACGACGTACATATGACCGCTGCAATGACCAACCATGGCATAATAACAGACGCAATAATTTGGGATGCGCTCCATCAAACTAAATCAAAATTTGCTAATAACATCTCTGATGACGCTGATGAAAAACGGTGGCAAAAAATTTCTACGATGGTTGGTATAGTTGGTACCTCATTGGGTATTATTATTCATTCCCACTATATCTGCAACCTTATTTTAAATACACATTCCAACAACATATCAATCGTACAATAACGTCTCACCGCATCACGGCAACATAAGGCAGTGGTTGATAGAGATAAGAACCAATAACTTCTTGCTGCCACAAAGTCAGTTGCGTATTAACCTCATCGACTAATTCCTGGCGCGTAATTCTACCTTTAACATAATCGTGCACCTTATGCGAACCAACGGCCGTATCAAATGATTTAGAGAAGGTGAGATGCACACCGTTGTCGTGAAAAAATTTCAAAACCATCACCATGATGTCAAACGATGCAACCTTGTTAATATCAGCAACAGAAAAGAGCAATCCATGACATTGCTGATTTTTTCGTGGACTCATATAACTATAGGCCGTGCTGTTAATATTACATTTTTTTAAATTCGCATGCAGCTGTTGCCAAAGGTGTGGGGCAACGTTCAACTTTTCCGACAAGGCAAGACACTGCATCGCTTTTGGTGTTCCTAGGCCAGTGTCAAAGGGTCGCACTTCGCCAAGCAGCCCTAAAAAACTATAACCGTAGCACGCACGCTTATTGGGAATGTTGGGCGAAAGTGGCGCTGCAAGTTTTCCTGGTAGTCCCATGGTACGTTTGTAATCCTGCATGCTCACCACATGGAGCATAGCTTTTTGTTCCAACACATGGTTATTAAAATAATGCGCGAGCTCGCCAATGGTCATACCATGACGCAACGGCATCGGCGCGATAGCAATAAATGATTTAGTATGTTTGCCACTTATAGGGCCGTCGATGTGTGCTCCTAGTGGATTTGGACGATCTAAAATTACAATAGGTTTTTGGTGATGCGCTGCCGCCTCCATGACGTGCAATAACGTAGAAATATAAGTATAGTGACGCATGCCAGAATCTTGCATGTCAAAAATAAGCACATCTAAATCTTTAATCGTATGTGGCGCTATTTTTCTACCCGTGCCATGGCCGTACAAACTCACTACGGGAATTTTTGTAACATGATCTACGGTGTCACCAACTTCGTGTGCTGCATCAACCACACCCAATACGCCATGCTCTGGTGCAAATATACGCTTGACGCATAATCCGCGCTGCAACAAAATATCAACCGTTCTTCTGCCCTGTTGATCCTGCCCTGTTTGATTGGTGACAAGGCCGATAGCTTGCTGACTATTCCCACCACCAAATAGCTTCTGCCACACAGGATCGTTACTATTTTCTATACCAAGCTTATATGATGGTTGTTGCGCTCTAGCGTGGTGCTGTGTATCGGCACGCGCAATCGCAGATGACAAAACAAAAAAGCCGCATATGATACGTATGAATACACAATTTGTTTTTATCATCGCAATAACCTTTCATCTAGATATTATACGTGCAGCACCTTAGGTAGTGGCTTATAAATAAAACAACTAAACGCTTTTTTGTAAAAAGACTGCAAGTCATCATTCACTTTAAGTGCTAAATCAATACGCGAAATATTCCCTTGCACGAGTGAACGAATTTGTTTTGTGCCCAAAACCCTATCAAATTTCTCTGAGCACGTGAGAGTAATCCCCGACTCTTTAAAGAAATCCAGCACCGTAAGCAAGGTATTAAATGCTGAAAAACGATTAATATCATTAATGTGTAGCCGCAATCCCACGCAATATTCTTTTTTAGCAGTATTAAAATAACGATGTGATTTACTTTCTATGCCATGCTCTTTGAGGAGTACATGCAAATCGTGCCATTTATGTTTTGGAAACTTTAAGCGTTCTGGCAACAAGACACATTGAAATGCTTTATCAGTACCTACCCCAATATCAAACGGCGCAACCTCGCCAAGCAATCCTAATACACTGTAGCCATAACAAGCATCAACGGATGTGCCATCACGCAGCAAGCTACCCATTCCTGGTTGTCGCGCCTCAACTTGTCTGTTGTAATGTTCCATGGGTACAACCTGCAAATCAACCGGTTTACTGAGCACATATTTGTTAAAATACTGCGCAAGCTCACCGACCGTCATGCCATGGCGCAACGGCACTGGCAAATCTTGGTATAATTGATTGTCGGACGTTAAAACCCCTTCCATGCACCAGCCCAAAAGATTTGGGCGGTCAAGTACAATAAATTTCTTTTTATACTGTGCTGCCGCTTCCATAGTATCAAGCAGCGTGGTTATGTACCCATAGTAGCGAATGCCAGAATCCTGCATATCAAACATTAATGCATCAATATCAGCAAATATCTTTTTATTAAAATCTTTTTTACCAAACGTTATGATGGGAATGGTTGCGACTTTATCTTTTTCAGATGCCTTAGGTTCAAAATGGCTTCCTTGAGGTACCAATATCTTTTTAACCAAAAAACCTTTTCCAGTAAGTATGTCACTATTTGAGGTACCTTCTTGATCGGTCCCGGTTTGATTGGTTATAAGCGCAATAGAAGGGGCGCGCTTGTTTCTTCCGCTCTGTATTGTCAACGATTTAAAAGTAGATTCTGAAAGGTTTTCGAGGCCTAATTTGAATTTGGCTGCGTTTACCTGTGCCACTGGCTGCTCAACATGCTTTGTGTACCATACGCATAATTGTGGCAAAAATAACGCAACGCCAAGTATTAAAAATACTCTTAGAATAGAAAATGAATGTTTTAGTGCCCTTACTACCCCCCGCATCACTACTCCCCCTTATTTCATAAAGCGCGGTCTAATCAACTTTCATAAATCTCACCTCCGTATGAGATTTTTAATTTCATTATTAAAATACCATGGCCGAAGTTTCAATAGCAAGATATTTCTAATAAAAAAATAAATACATAAAAGTAAAGCTGAAATTATCCACAAAACATTAAAGCTTCTTAAAAATGGCTGTATAGGCGGGGGGGCCTTGAACCAGGAAACACTGTTGACAAATCAAGGGGTTAGCGATATCGTGAAATAGGGGAAAAACAAAAAAACGTTATTATAACAATCTTTTTTAGGGATTTATCATGAAAACCGTATCACAAAAAATAATACTAACTACTCTTATCATGAGTACAATTTTTCCGGCTCATGCTTTGCACCGAAATGATGGCTCTGTATCTGCTGGCGCTGCAGTAGGAATTACATTAGCTGCCGTTGCTGCCGCTGGTGGAATTTATCATTACTGCACCAAAGAAAGTGGTCCATCGGATCAAGACATCATAAATAATGCACAAAATACAATACAGGAAAGCCGTACACTCATTAAGACAACTGGCGGAGATTACAGCTATAATGGTAAAAATGAAGAGGATTTGAAAAAAATAGGAGTATACTTAAAAAACAACAACCACGACTCTATTGGTTATCTTGTTTTAAGTATAAATAGGAATCTCGAGGTACTCAAAAAAAATAAGGAAACTTTAGATGATCGCATCATCAAAGTTGAACAGAAAAAACAGCAACAACAAGGATTTTTACCTAAATTACGATCATCTGCCAATGAAATAGATCAAGTAGCTCCTGTTTTACAAGAGCGTCACAACGTTATCTATGCAAATCAAAACTTTTTTAATCTCGATCGAGCTCTTGCATCTGCGAAGCGTTATGATAATGCATGGGATAAAAAGCAAGTTTCAAAGAGTCTTCACGACAACATTGTAAATTCTGAGCAAAACATCCCTTATTTGAACTATACAAGAAACCTTCAATTCACTATTGATAAGTTAACCTCCGAACATCAGGCAACATGTGCTCAATCACCTGATTTGCCTATTAACGAACGTGCACAAAAGTGTATTGAAAACTTAAAAGCGCTATTTGCTGCTATTTCAAAAACAGATGAATATAATAAAGCAATTAATAATGAAAAAAATTGGGAACGGCAACAAGAAGAAATACGTGTTGAGCGTGATAAAAGAGAAAGAGCGGAACAGCGTGCGAGAGTAGCAGAACAACGCGAAGCAGTTCGTATAGAAGAAGAAAGACGACGTGAAGAAAACCGCTTATTTTGGGAAAAATGGAATTTAGAGATGGAAAAGCAAAAGCTCCAATTAGAAAAGGAAGCATTTGCAAGAGAAAGAGGCCGGCACGCTTAACAAGATATTTCAAGCAAGAGCGAGTGATTAACCTACTGCTGCTCCAACACTCTCATGATATCAACAAGTCTAACAAGCCCTTGCTTTCATTTATTGATGAAAGCAAGGGCTTTATTTATTTGTGGCAAATTGCCAGCCTCCAGTATCTCATATAAAGAAATTTTGAACCTGACTATCACAAATGACGGCGATGTAATCATAGTGGTCTCAAAATGACGGGGAAGGCCTAAAAAGGGGCCAGGAAATAAGACTATATAAATGACAAAGCGCAAGTCACATTGACCCTAAAAGTGTATAGATTCAAAAGTAAGTGTCATAACTGATCGCAATGGCTTTGTGATCGGCCACGCGCTCGGTGCTGGTAATATTCATGATTCAAAAATTTGAGTTTAGAGATAGGCTCTAAAAAGAACGGGCACTGCTTTTTAGAGCAGTGCCCGTTTTGTTTTAATCTCTATTTTTTGTATGCGATTAGATCAACACCAATAAAAGTGAAATCATCGACATAAGCTTAATCAGAATGTTAAGCGCAGGACCGGATGTATCTTTGAAAGGATCGCCCACCGTGTCGCCAATAACCGCTGCTTTGTGAGCATCGGAACCTTTGCCGCCAAAGTGACCAGCTTCAATATACTTCTTTGCGTTATCCCATGCACCACCACCATTGGCCATCATTAATGCAAGCAATACACCTGCAACCGTAGCGCCAATAAGCATGCCGCCAAGACCAGCTTTACCCAAGGTAAAGCGAATGAAAATCGGCAACGCAACCGTGATAACACCTGGCAATACCATCTCTCTTAATGCCGCTTTGGTACTAATCGCAACGCAACGGTTATAATCTGGTTGACCGGTGCCTTCCATGAGGCCTGGAATTTCTTTAAATTGACGACGAACTTCCATTACCATTTCCAATGCCGCATCACCAACTGAACGCATGGTTAAAGCAGAAATAATAAATGGCATGGTGCCACCAATAAACACACCCACTAAAATAACTGGATCAAGAATATCAAGTACTGGCAGACCTGCTGTTTGTGAGTATGCCGTAAACATAGCAAGCGCTGTTAACAATGCTGAACCAATAGCAAAACCTTTACCCATTGCTGCCGTAGTGTTTCCTAAAGCATCAAGTTTATCAGTAATTTTTCTTACTGCAGGATCAAAGCCAGCCATTTCTGCAATACCGCCTGCGTTATCCGCAATAGGGCCATATGCATCGACAGTCATGGTGATACCAACGGTAGCCAACATAGCAACTGCCGCTAATGAAACACCAAATAATCCGCCGCCGAAAGTGAAAGCGAATAATACAACACCTGAAAGCAATATCACCGGTGCTACTACTGATTCCATACCAAGTGAAAGACCGTAAATTAAGTTAGTTGCTGCACCAGAACATGATGATGCTGCCAACTTTTTAATGGGTGCTCCACCTGTGTAGTATTCAGTAATGCTGCCCACAATTGCCCCTGCCATACAGCCAGCTAAGACTGCTATGAATAAGCAATAATCGATGCCCATGTGGCTAATGTAACCATATGAAAAACCTAAGAAAGAAAGAATGGCAATATAGGTTGCGCTACGTAGCATAGCCGCTGGTTGTAATTTTAAAATAGCGTTGGATAAC
Organism: Candidatus Dependentiae bacterium; assembly: GCA_026389015.1. Lineage (NCBI taxonomy): Bacteria > Candidatus Babelota bacterium. The sequence continues at coordinate 73,115 of JAPLIR010000029.1, forward strand.
AAACCAATAATAGAGCCCATCATACCAAGAGCAGCCAAGGCTATTGGCAATGCCAAATAGGTAAGATTGGAACCAAATTCATGGTGCGCAACGATAATCGAAGCAACCATTGCACCGATATACGATTCATAAATATCGGCACCCATGCCAGCTGTATCGCCAACACAATCACCAACGTTATCAGCAATAACTGCTGGATTACGTGGATCGTCCTCTGGAATACCTTTTTCAATTTTACCCACTAAATCAGCACCAACGTCAGCTGATTTGGTATAAATACCACCGCCAACGCGAGCAAAAAAGGCAACTAAAGAAGCCCCGAAACCAAAGCAGGTAATCAAAAGAATAAAATCTGGGTGTTCAAAGAAAAGATAGAAAACTGAACCAAGGCCAAGGAGACCGAAACTTGCTACGGAAAAACCCATAACGCCGCCACCAAAGAATGCAACGAGGAAAGCTGAGTGCTCACCGTTATCTTTTGCAGCCATTGTGGTGCGTAGATTTGCTTGTGTTGCTGCATGCATACCAATTAAGCCGGTAGTCATGGAGCACAATGAGCCAGCCACAAAAAGTGCTGCGGCCAATGGGTTCACAAAAAATCCAAGCGCTACGGCAACTATCGCTGCAATAATGGCGATAATTCTATATTCTTCTCTCAAAAAAGTCATAGCGCCACCGCGGATGGCATGGGCAATTTCGATCGCCCTTGCATTCGTTACCGGTATTTGACCGATTTTGTATAAGAGAAATGCTACGACCCCTAGGCCGGCAAAACCCCAAAAACTAAACAAAATAAAATAATTCAGGATTTCCATTCAGAACTCCGTATGTAATGAAACAACACTATTTTGACCTAAAATAACCTAAAGAAAACTCTTTTATCTTACTGGTTTTGGCAAATTTGTAAAGCGAGGGCGGCAGTCAATCTTATTAACTGCCCTTATTTTATTGTACTTCTACATATTGAAATAAGGCCCTGATTTCACTCTCCTTATTTCATTTTGACTCCTGATATTGAAATAAGGATCTGTTTTTGCTATTCTTATTTCAGTTTAATCGCTTATATTGAAACAAGCTTGCCATTAAGAGTGGGGATAATTATGAGAATAACCGGTCAATATCAATACATTGGCAACATTAGACATTTTATTCCCGACCCTTTGCCACCTGAAAATCCACCTTTTATATTAAATACTGAGATTATGGCTCTTTATGGAGACGCCATGCTCCATCTAGGTAAACTCAATGAAATGTCGACAAGCCTGCCCGATGTACAACGCTTTATAAAAGCTTACATTATTAAAGAAGCATTGCTCTCGTCTGCCATTGAAGGAATTCATACCACCTTATTAGATGTCTACACACAACCTTTGCTTGAAGAAAAACCTAATAAAAACACTCAATTGGTAATGAACTATACTACCGCCTTAGAAGTTGCACTCTCATCAATAGAAAAAGACGGCCCCATTGATTTAGAAGGAATTTTAGCTGCCCATAAAGCACTGATGGAACTCGAAGACGATGAGAAAGCAAACCCAGGGAAATTAAGGAACTGTTCGGTGCGCGTTGGTCAACTGATTCCACCACCAGCACATTTGGTACCACCACTTATGGCTGACCTCCAGCAGTACATCAACAACGATAAAACAGTGCCGGCACTGATTCAAGCAGGACTTGCCCACGTTCAATTTGAAACTATCCATCCATTTTTGGATGGCAATGGTCGCATAGGAAGACTCCTCATTGTCCTGATGCTCATAAAAAATGGATTACTTGCTGCACCAATACTCTACCCTTCCTATTATTTCAAAAAATATCACATGGAATATTATCACTACCTTGATGGTGTCAGAATGGAAGGCGATTTTGAAGGCTGGATTATTTTTTATTTGACGGCAATTCGAGACAGTAGTATTGATGCATACAAACGAGCAAAGGGTATTGAGACATTACGCGAACAACTGATTCAACTCATCACAAACAATAATAGATCGCCCAAAGCGCCAACAGCTAAACTACGTGCTCTGTCGATTCTTTTTCATTATCCGGTGATTAGCACAAATCTATTAAGTGAAAAACTCGAGGTTGCATACAACACGGCACACACTATTATTGACGACTTCATTGAGCTCGGAATCCTTGAAGAAGAAACCCAACAAAAGCGAGGAAAATTATTCAAATTCAAAGAGTATCTTGAGATTCTTGATCGTTCCTACGATCGCAAGCTATAATTTTTCTGCCTTGCCGCCCAAGCTCATGATGTCAAACAGTTTATTATCATCATCATTGCCTTTTTTTCTATCGATTCTTTGACGCTTAACTACAGGCTTAGCTGCTTCTTCAGATGCCTTTTGCGCAGCAAGAAGCATCTGATGTTTCTTGTCTGCAATCTCATCAGCCTTTGGATAAAAACAATATTGAGCGATCAGATTAGCCGCAACCTCAGGAAGATAAGGCACATGTCTATACAGAGACCACTTATTACTATCTTTTTTTAATACCTGTAGCTCAGCCTGCTCATGTTTTTCGATGAGTGCGGCAAGAGCTTTGTTCCCATAAAAAAGCGCCCTGTGTTTTGCAGTCCGATCAAGCCTGTCACACAATGTGGTATTAGCGCGATATTTGAGCAAAGACTCAACACATGCAGTTTTATTTGAATTTCCAGCCCAGTGCAATGCCGTCCAGCCGTCACCAGTATCTTTGACATCAACATTAGCCCGATTCTCAAGCAAAAGCTCTAAACACTTTTGAAATCCTTTTTGCGCAGCACAATGAAGTGGCGTAAATCCTCTTTGATTGGCAATATTTACGCTTGGATCATATGCCAATAAAGCTTTCAACAGCCCTACTTTCTTGGTATAAACCAGGTTGTGGATAAGCGTGTCGCCAACATCGTCAACAGCATTAATGTTAGCACCGCGCGCAAGCAATAATGCCAAGCATGCGCTATCAGTAATCTGATGAAGCGGGGTCTCATCTGTCTCATTAGTTGCTTCAATCGATGCATTATTATCAAGCAAGTACTGAGCGCAATCAACATGCCCTCTGTTGACAGCATTATGCAATGGTGTTTCAGCAACATAATCTCGAGCAATTACATCCGCCTTGCACGCAATCAGCACCTCCATTGTTTTTTTGTGTCCCGCAAAGGCTGCTAAATGTAGTGGCCTTTTGCCTTCAGAATTCTGAATTTCAATATCAGCCTTAAGATCAAGTATTGATTTAATTTTGTCATCTAGCCCTTCTTTAGCTGCCACCAATAGGGCTTGAGAATATTTTTTCTGTGCTTCTTTTAAAAGACTATCTACCTTTGCTGATGCACGCGAGTTAGCAGATTTATTCTGATTATTCTGCTCAGAGTCAGAAAGAATATCAGTATCATCATCAGAATCTGCGGCCATTGGCACTAAAAGTTGAGAAACAGAGAATAACGATAGAATCATTAACGATGTTATTATACGCTTCATAATCTTTTTCTCCGTAGAATTATTACAATAAGTTTTTATACGTTATTTTAACGCAGAAGCATCATAACACTGCCTGGCAGGGCATGTCCACAAGCTTTTTACGCTCATTAATAAACAATCAGCGCACAAAAAAAAGTTTTCTACTGCTACCTTTAAGATTCTCTAAAAAATTATTATAATGACTTTACTATCGCCGCCTCGCTAAAAAACAATTTTTGAGAGCCAATAAGTTGATATTCATCGGGGCCTTTGCCAAGCAGCATAATAACACTGCCCGCCTGTGCGTGATCGTATGCTTTTTTAATAGCCAGTGCACGGTCAAGCTCACAGATGACATTGCTTTGTTTTTCAATAGAAATACCAACAAGAATATCGTTGATAATAGATTGTGCATCCTCAGAGCGAGGATTGTCGGAAGTGAGAATAACTAAATCTGCCCATTGCGCTGCAATACCACCCATAATAGGACGTTTTGACGCATCACGCTCACCACCACAACCAAAGACGACTATAAGATGTGGGGTCAAAGATCTGACCATAGAAAGCACAGCTTGGTATGACGATGGATTGTGTGCATAATCAATAAAACAACTTGCGCCATTTGGCAATTGATAGCGTTCAAGACGTCCTGGAACCGCACCAAAAGTTTTTATGGCTTCCGACATTTGACAGGCTGGCAGACCTAATTCAAAACACAAACTCACTACGCCAAGAATGTTATAGACGTTATATTCCCCGAGTAACGATGGACATTCGACAACCATGCTCACATGAGGAGCATTAATAGTTATCTTTAAAGCTTCAAGATCGTTCGCTTGAATTGTTGCGCCATAATCAGCAGCATGGTTTATGCCGAATAATAATGCTTGAGGATAACTATCTGCAAGTCGAGCCACAGCAGCATCATCCGCATTCAACAACAAAGGTGCGTCGATTTTTAGTTGATCGACTATTGCACGTTTTGCTGCAAAGTAATCGTCCATCGTTGGATAAAATTCACCATGCTCTTGCGAAAAATTAGTGAAGATTAATCCATCAAACAATAATCCCTCGGCGCGATGCAATGAGGTTGCCTGTGCCGCAACTTCCATAACCACGATTTGTACACCTGCATCAACACACAAACTAAAAAAGTTATGTAAGTAATCGGGATGCTGTGTGGTGAGATTTGTTTTGAATTGTTGATCTAAAATTTTATTGTACACGGTACTGAGTAGCGCCGTTTTATAACCCGAAACACGCAGTACATGCTCAAGCAAGAAGGCTGATGTTGTTTTGCCCTTTGTGCCGGTGACACCAACAATGCGCAATTTTCGCGCAGGATAGCCACACGCTTGTGCGCTCAGCTGAGCCAACGCTTTACGTGAGCTTTCCACCACCACGAATTCTGCTTGCGCAGTTGCAATCATCATCTGAATTTCATCAGAAAGGTGCATAGTATTTTCAACCACAATAGTGGTCGCACCTTTTTGTAATGCATCAAGAATATAGCGCGTGCCATCTTCCTTCTGACCTTTAATTGCAACGAACGTAGAACCTGCGCCAACGTTATCAGTATGACATGCCACAGGATAAACCTGTGGCATGGAGAGAATTTTGTTCATAGGAATTTATTTTTCTTTTTCGATCTTACTTGCTTGTCCGTCGTAGCTAGCCAAGCTGGAAAGCCTGAATTAGCGAAGTCGGAAAGGGTTAAATTATTTTTCTTGATGTCCAAATGCAATGACATTATTTCTAATAACCGGAATCAACCATAGGATGCCGAATAAATTGATAGCTAACATGAGAGCCAAAATAATATCCCCAAGACTCCATACAGCTTTTACATCGATTAATGCACCACCGAATGCAAAAAGGCAATAGAGTATATTGAACAATAGCACAAAGCGCCCTGTAGTTAAGGATAGCCAAACCTCACGAGTGATAAATGCAAAGCTGACTAAAACGCCGACACCAAAACTTACCGCTAAAAAGGTTATGATGATGCCGCCCAGGAGTGGTCCAAACACCGTTGCCGATGCCGCAATAGTAAGTTCTGTACCATTTAAGCCAGAATTCCAAACCCCTGATGCCACAATGGCCAAAGCAACCAAGAAGCAAGCAATGGTACTCATAAATGTTCCAAGCATTGCAACAATTGCGTCTTTCATCGGCGCCTTGCTGCCTGTAGAGCCAAACAAAATTGCAGCGGTGCCTAATCCAGACTCTGTAGCAAAAATAGCGCGCATCATACCAGCGCGTAACGCCTGCTGCAAAGAAAATCCAAGCAATCCACCTAAGGCTGCTTGTGGCGTTAATGCACTCTGAGTAATTAATAAGAGCGCTCCACCCAAACTCTTATAATGATATAAAAACATTATGATCATAGTGATACAAAATACCACTACTTTTACGGGAACAATCTTATCAGATACTTTAACAATACGCTCAGCACCACCAAAAACTACATAAAAAATAAAAAGTGTAATAGCGATAGCACAAAGCATTGATGAGAGACCAAAGGTCGTTGCCAAACTGGTGCGTATCGAATTAGTTTGAATGCTATTGCCACCTATAAAACAGAAAAGCAAGCAGAGCACAGCATATAATTTCGATAGTACTTTTCCGCCAATCACATCCTGCAAATAAAGCATTGGACCACCAAGTGATGTTTTTCCGGAATGTTTTTGTGCATAATGCATACTTAAAAAAGCCTCTGCAAAGCGTACTGGCATCAACAACAAACCAAAAATAATTAACCATAATGCAGCGCCTGGTCCGCCTGCAAAAATTGCTGTTGCCACACCCGCAATGATACCATTACCCAAGCTGCAACTTAATGCATTGATGAATGCTTGAAGTGGCGTCATACCTCCCTTAGGTTCGTCACATGCAACTTCGCTTTCACACAATGTTTGCGGTTTTGAAGGTTGAAAAATTTGTTTCCATGCATACATAAAATAACGAACTTGAATAAATCTAAATAACACAGTACACAAAACTCCAGTAGCGATAACAAGGATAAAGAGCGGCCAATTGACCAACACGCCACTGATCTGTTTAAGTATTAGTCCAATATCCACAAGGAACTCCTTAGTTATAATTTTTTAATGTACATAGAGATTATGCATAGTATACTTATTTTACTAAATATTAAAATAACAAAAATACAATAGTAGAGTGTTGCACATATGAAAATAGTTGGACTCGATATCGGCGATCAATGGACTGGAACGGCAATTTCTGATGCGTTGCGCATGTTTGCACGTCCGTATAAAACAACCCCGACTAAGGATTTGATTCCTTTCTTGGAAACAGTTCTTGCCCAAGAGCCGGTTACAAAAATCGTTATTGGTTACCCAAAAACTATGCGTGGTACCGTGAGCGATCAAACCAAAAAAGTTGAAGCTGCAAAAGAAAAACTGGAGCAACATTTTCCTAACATCACTTGGATATTGTGGGATGAACGGCTCAGCAGCAAGCGCGCACAAACCCTCAAGGCTGCAAAAACAAAAGAAGAAAAAATACAGTCTCATTCTGTCGCGGCCGCATTCATTCTATCTTCGTACCTTGAATTTCGTCCGCTCGATTCTATTGATAATCATATAGACGAAATAAAAAACTGATCATTGACAAGAATACAAATTTTTAATTAGCTTTCTAATAAAGGAAGCATAATAAAAAAGTGAAGCAATCCAATAAACGGACAAGTCAATAAAAAAGGCTGTCTCAATGCTTTTTTATTGACTCATTCATATGGGTTATACGACCAATCATTAAAAAGGAGATGGTCAAATGAAATGCAAGAAGTGTGATGGGCTCATGGTATTACAATCCTTCTTCGATCACTTTCTGAACTTTGAAGGATGGAAGTGCCTTAATTGCGGCAAAATTATTGTACGCAAGGATAAAACGATAGAATATGATTCATTTAGTATTTTTTACCAACAAAATAAATGTAAGAACCGCAACTAAGTAGAGACTATGTCAACATTCTTAAGCATCCAGAACACCTATGAATCCCTCGACGTGGCCCTATTTAAAGATGGCGCCATGATTGAATGGATCACAGAAGACAAAATTCGCGCAAGCAAACATTTTGTGCTGCTCCTCAACGGCCTCCTTGTTACCCATAAACTGAAACTCTCTGACATATCGTTTATCGCCGTTAACCAAGGACCTGGGCCTTTCACCACATTACGCACCGTCATTGCATCAGTCAATGGCTTGAGTTTTGCAACGCAAATTCCTTTAATAGGCGTCGACGCTCTTGATGCATTTCTGATCGAACAACATAATCCTGACTATTCAAACACGGTCGTGCTGCTGAATGCTTTTAATAATGATGTTTATTTTGGCATTCAACAATCAAACAACAATGATGCAGAAAAAGGTTATGAAAACATCACCGCCTTGTTGCAAAGAATACAAAGCATGTTGCCAGATCAACCTATTCGATTTTTAGGAAACGGCACCCTGTTGCACCTTGCTGAAATACAAAAAACATTTGGCGACAGAGCCATTATTCCCGATCCACTACCCCACACATGTTCGGTAGAATCAATTGGTCTCTTGGGCCTTCAGAAATGGCAGAAAAAAGAAGGGCTCGCGCACGAACTTTTTCCGCTCTACCTCAAGACCTCTGCGCCAAACATAATCCTTAGATAAACCTTTATTTAAGCCATTTTTCTTCCATCTCAAACAACAAAAAAAATAATTCTTGTTTTTTTACATCCCAGCATGTTATTATTCATATTAGAATATATTTATTAAGATTTCGTTTAATATAAACAAAAAATAATGGAGAATTTTATGAAAAATACAATAAATAAAGTACTGCTCGTAGCGGCATCGATAATAACCACCAATGCAATGGCACTAACACGCGGACAGGAGTCAACACAGGCGCTTGCGCAATCAGCAGAAAGAATTCAAGCGCTGTCTCAAAGAGCCGACGAATTAATGAAAGCGGGAGCAAATCTTGACGATAAAGACGCAGAAGGCAAAACCCTCATTATGCGCATTGTTGACAGCTTATATCCCGTAAAAGAATCATTTATTAATTATCGTGATTATATCGCCTTTTTTAATGACTTCATACCAAATACAATAATCTACTGGGATCCCTATAGTGACTCAGGAGAAGCGGCTTCCAACAATTTAAGCACTCTAAAGGCTACTCTTGAAAGCGCAAAAAACTCTATCGATCTATTAATTAAAAATGGCGCTTCTGTTGCCACGACCGACAATAGCAAAGTAACAGCTTGGCAAAGAGGGTTAAACAAGTCTTATCTTGATTTTATTAGAATTCTCAACGAACGCGTTAACCATGATGTAGCCGCACGCCAGCAATATAGTCCGCTCTACCAAATAGCTCGAGACATAGCACTTATCATAGGAACTCCGGTTAATCTGGTCCCCTAGATATTAGCGTAAGACTGTTCTTGCCATGCCAAGGCCAACAGCGACAGCTTGAGTAGCACGCAATATAGTGGGTGTTAAAACACAGAACGTGAAAGAGTACGAACGCAGCAGTTCTTTTTCTTCTGAGGTCAAATCGCCCTCAGGGCCAACCATCAAGAAAAGCTCTTGTGGCGCTGCTGCATGAATGGTGTTGAGCAACGATAAAGCCGCTTGACCGTCAACATCAAAATATATTTTTTGTGCCTGAACAGGGATTTTTTCAAGACATTTTGACAATGCAATAGGCGGGTATAATTCAGGGAATGCAAAGTTTTTTGATTGTTCGGCCGCTGCAACCATAATACGCTGAGCGCGCTCGAATTCTTTTTCTCCACCCCATGTTCGCTGAACCTTTTGTGTGAGCACCAGCTGAACCCGAGTAGCCCCAAGTTCAACCAAAGAATACAGCGCTGTTTCGAAATCATCCCGCTTGAGTATAGGAAGAACAAATGTGATGGCGGGAGTTATTATTTGATTAACTGATTTTACAATAACCTGACAACTCAAGCTTTTTTTACTTGGAGCCTCAAGAATCTCTACTACTAGATTGACCGACTGATCAAACAAGACAACACGTTCGCCAGGTCGCAACCTTAAAATAGAAGTAATGCGGACAACTAATGCCTGATCTTCCAACAAAATAATTGACCCGACCAATGCCTTATTGAGCTGAGAACTAATGTGGGCGCTATACAGCGCAAATTCATGCTTACTACTCATGTTAATTAACTTTTGGTTGCGATCTGGTCATCCAACTCCACCAATTTTTTGCAGAAGCCTTGCATGCTAAAAATTTAAGCACGATAGGAGAACCGATTCTGCGTAACCAGAACTGAAAATTAGAAACAGGTTGTGGTTGTTCAACTACTATACCATCTCGTGACATATCGTCGGCAATACTATCAAATTCATCATATTCTTCCGATTCATCGGTCGCTGCCAATGTCATCTTGGTCGCTTCGACCCGCTGCATCTTACTATCCTGGCTCATAGTTACCATATGGTCTTGGGCAGAAAGACCATTCAAATGCCCTACAAAAATGAAAGTCGCCATAATAATCAGATTTTTTTTCATATACAATATTCCTTATGCAAAAACGCATTTCAACATCATTCGTGGAGTGAAAACCTGAGTATATCACAATGAGACAATAAATGCGACTCCAAAGGCGCCCCCCGCGTTACAATAAAAAAGCCCCAAATTTATTTGGGGCTTTTTTATTGTAACTATTCAAATAAGAACTTACTAACTACAAGAAACCCATGAATATAAATAATCTCCAATTGCAGAAAGTGTAGCCCCCACTGAGTAATAGCATGAAGAAATAAATGATTGATTCTCTTCTACATCATCAAGATCAACCCCTAATTCATCCGTACAAAGATCCCCAACATGATCCTGCGCTCTTGTTGCCATACCATCGTCTTGTGGCAATAACGTAAGAACACCGGCATCTATCAGCTCATCCTTTTTCCAAATGACACCCATGTCACCATTATCATCCAAGAAACAATTAGGCACAACAGCACCACACACACGTTCTATTTTTCGCTCTATGATAAGACTAATGGTAAGGTTTTCATCGCCCACGCCCCACTCAACCGCCAATGAGGTAAACCAACGAACCGCACGGTCAACATGCCCGCCGTTTGAGAAATCAATATTGAACACATCGTTAATGCGCGCATTAGCTCGCATAAATTCTTGAACTTGTGCATCTTCATAAGCAACTAATGAGCTCCAGTCTAACGCGTACACAATTGGATTTTTACTGCGTATCGTGGTTACCAGTAGGTCTTCCATATTCATCGCGCTCCATTCAATATCAACAACGCGTTGTCGATGCTCACCCAAATTCAACATAGCTATGCAATGCTCATTGCTCTCATGCCTTGAAAAACGATTAATTTCGCTCATGAGTTCGTTTAAACCGTAGCGCTCTATGCGAACTACATTTTTTTCTAACGTAAAAAGTAATAACGAAAATTGATTAATACTACATTCAAGAATACCATTATGAGATGCTTTGATGCCGACTGTTGCACCAAGACACATCAATAACAATACTAACCATTGCCTTTTTATCATGCCTCTTTCTCCCTTTTGATTATAGAACAACTACGACTATCTACTCATAATCTTGCTTACATGACCATCCTATCACCATACTATAGTACAACAATGGATATCAATACCTTGTACCCTGTAGCGTGCTCTACCTAAAAGATAAAGGAGAATATATGCATCAGAAAAAATCTACGGTCTTGGTAATTTTGGATGGCTTTGGTTATCACAAAGGGACAATTGGCAATGCCATTGCACAAGCAAAAAACCCCACCATAAATTCATGGCTGAGAACCTATCCCAATACTTTGCTAAAAAGCTCGGGCACCGCTGTTGGGCTTCCCGAAGGATATATCGGCAATTCAGAAGTCGGTCACATAACCATTGGCAGCGGCAGAATAGTCCAACAACCACTGACTATCATAAACAATGCCATTACCGATGGATCATTTTCTGCCAATCCAACGTTGGTAGACGACCTAAAAAAATTACAAACTACGGGCAAATCCTTGCATATCATCGGCCTACTTTCTGATGCCGGCATTCACAGTAACCAAAAGCATCTGTACGCTTTTTTGCAAGCAGCAGCAGATTGTGGCATTAAAAATATTATTGTGCACCCTTTTTTGGATGGCCGCGACACGCCACCTCAATCGGCAGCCCATTATTTGCAAGAGCTTGAGACCTTCTTACACAATCTCGGCTGCGGCATTATTGGTAGTATCCACGGCAGATTTTACGCCATGGACCGCGACCACCACTGGCAACGCACTGAACAAAGTTATCACACCCTTACCATGCAACAAACAAACAAAACTCACTCATGGCAAGAAATACTTAAAGAGTCATACGCCAATGACATTACCGATGAATTTATAAAGCCCATACAATTGACGCCAAAAGCGGTTATTAAATCTGGCAGTGGCATTATATTTTTTAACATTCGGCCCGACAGAGCTCGCCAGCTCACACAATGTTTTGTCGATACTCACTTTGACAAATTTCCTACACAACAGCTCAATCTCACGTTTTTTATAACACCCGTCACCTACTCAAGTGCTCTCAAAACAGATGTGCTCTTTGAACACCCTGTCGTGCCCAATACACTTAAAGAGGTACTCGATGCAAACAACAAGAGCATGCTTGCTGTTGCCGAAACAGAAAAATATGCGCACGTCACGTACTTTTTTGCTGGCGGCAAAGAGAAAGTATTCCATAACGAGACGCGTATTCTGGTGCCATCGATAGAAGCTATCACCTATGTAAAAAATCCAGAAATGTCTGCCGAACACATCACCCAAGTTGTTATTAAATCGCTCAAAAAAGTGCCTAAAGATTTTTATATTATTAACTATGCTAATGCCGACATGGTTGGCCACTCAGGTGATTTGCAAGCAACCATTAAAGCTATAGAATGCCTTGACCGGGAATTAAAAAAATTATTTGAGATTGTGGTGGAACAGATGGACGGAACCATGTACGTTACCGCTGATCATGGCAAAGCAGAAGAGATGATTAATGCTGATGGCACACCGCGCACCGCGCATACTACTAATTGCGTGCCATTTATTATGCTGCGTAAGGATTTAGAAAATAGTGATTACCAACTGCCATTGACCCAGCTTGCTGATATTGCACCATTTATTTTGGAGACTATGGGGTTGAGTGTGCCTAATGAGATGAAAAGATAATAAATCGATTATTGATTGAATCGAAAAAAGAATTGGGCTCGCTGTGAAAAGCAAAACCCAATTCTTTTTTAATCTAAAATTAGTTATTTCTTAGCTACTTTTTCTCTGAGTACTCTTTCTCAGCCTTCTCAAATAGTTTCTTTATTGCATCATTTGCTGCATAATCCTTTGCAGTTTGACCATTTTTATTTTTTATAGTGATATCTGCTCCTAAGGAGAGAAGTGCTGCTACAATTTTAGCATCGCCATCTTTAGAGGCATAAAAAAGTGCGGTAGGAAAGTTAGTAGCTTTTGATGCTGCAGTAATTTCATTTGGATTGTTTACAATGTTGGGAAATAACGGTAAGTAGTCTTTATATTGCGCTTCTAGCGCTTTAGTTATGATATTAACAGCTTTTGTATTATTTTTTTTTCGAGCAATATCAAGAGCAGTCTGTCCAATCTTATTTTTAGCATTTATATCAGCATTTGCCTTAATTAACGCTTCCATTATTTCAAGAGTTATTGGCTGACTAGATCTAGAAGCCAACATTAAAGGCGTCTCGCCTTCGGCATCTTTTGCATTTACATCAGCACCTGCTTTAATTAACACATCAGCTTCATTTTTAGCCTCAACATTCTCCTGATATTGAAATATCCCAGTAGAAACTTCATGAAGTTTTGTTCGAAGCCAAAAACCAGTTGCATCAATAGGGGCAAAGTGTTCAAGTGCATATTTAATATGTTTTAGGCCTCCTGCGAACAATACTTCCTCAGGAGTGCCGTGCTCTTCTCGGACTGATCTAATGTAATAATCAGCATTATTCTTTTTTCTAGCAATAGCAATAGCTTGTTCTTGTTTTTTTTTAGCTAAATCTTCCACGATTTTTTCTATTAAAGATAGATTAGGAAAATACCCACTTGATTCTCGTGTGATCGTATTAAATTCTCTTTTTGCACCTGCTTTAATTAATTCTTCTATCATTTCTTCGTTGCCATTAGACGCAGCAAACATAATTGCTGTCCAAGGATAAGGTGAATTCTTTTGCGTATACTGAGCATTAACATTTGCTCCTTTTTCCAATAATTCCTGAACAGTTTTTAAATTATTATCATGAGCTGCCTGCATAAGAGGCGTCATTTCGCTCACCACTTCTTCCTGACGCTTTTTGTCTTCTGATGCTACCGCACCCGGTGCAGCCGCAAATAATAAGCCCACCACTAATGATTTAAATAATACGTTCTTCATACGAAGATCTCCTTTTGATTGGTTTATAAAAATAACTACCTGAACTATTCAAGCAATTCTAGAGAAACATTCTCTATTTGAAATAATAACAGGGGGGGGGGGTATAAACGCAATAATTTGATAGAATTTTTTATTTTGAACCTGAAAAACGGTGTTGTGGTGGGGAATTTATTGGGATGGCAGAGAAGTCTGAGTATAAAATATGCTTTTTATTGAAAACAAGAATTCTATTATGATATATATAGGTTACATACAACTAACAATTTTTATATGTTTTGACGATCTATAAGTAGCCAATTTTATATATTTTGGCAAGCTATAGATAACCAAAATGATTTAACGTCTACCATTTCTTCTTTGATAGGCCTCTCTTCGTTCTTCTTCTCTTCGTAAAGCCTTTAGTTCTGCTAAAGAAATGCCTGATGCTTCCGCTAATTGCATAAGCTCAAAATCATTTTCATTATTAACTGCAGTTTTGCATTCACCTGATTGCAACCGACTCGTTTCTTCTGCAGTTGCGCATGAGCTTGATGAAGATGAACTAGAACTCGATGATGACGAAGAACTGGCCGTGCCCGCCGAAGCCTTGTGCGAAGGCTGGGAGCTACTTAATGCTGCCCCACTAACCTGTCTTTGCTCTTGAGCCAAGCCCAAACTACAAAGGCCTGGTGATGAGGAGGAAGATGCAGAAGCCATATAATTTTCAACCAATTTAATCGCTGCAATACGCCTGCTAACAGAATATTCTTCTGGTTCAAGATCCCACATTGTTAGCTGTCTTCGTTCCTCATTTTCTCGCATTGCCACATATTGTGTTTCATATTCTTCAACAGTCATACCCAAACTGGCAGCCGCTAGCATAGCCTGATGTATTTGTGGATTTACTTTATTACCCGCAATGGCGGCACTACAATTGCCTGAACCTAGCGATGAAAGCGCACTTGAAGAATGGGACCGCTTCATATTCGACTGAGCTGATGTATCTACCTGTATTTTTTTAGCTTCCACCTTTGCTGAATCATTACTAGGCAATAAAATGAGCTGAGCGCATTCATATTCGTTAGTCGGAATGTTCTGCGAACAAAACATAAGAAACTTGTTTGTTTCTACATATTCTTGATGTATATCTAAAGCATGTTCAAGATTTTCATACACATTGGACGGCACCTTAGGCTTAAATATTGCCAGAAGTTTGGATGTCTCTACATACTTTTTTTCAGGCGATAGAAATTGTTTGATATATTCATAGTCACTTGAAGCTATTTTTGGTTTAAAGAACTCAAGAAGCCTTGATCTTTCCAGGTATTCTTTGTCTTGCGATGCTTCGCGAATAGCACTACTGGATGAAGGATCAGCATAGTCTGCAATCAATTCAATCAATGTGGGATAACCCTCAATTTTTTTGTTGGAGAATGGCAGGATAGACCTGGAAGACACTGCTCCATTTTTTAATGCTTCACCATCAGCGACTTGAGCAGTGAGCTCTGCTACCAAAGCTCTGTAATCTTTATGATCCCGATCCTTATCGTGCCCCATGGCTAAGACTGGCGTATAAATAAAAGATGCCGATATCAACATCGTCACTAAAAATAATCTTTTCATGATACAACTTCGCTCGTAATATGGTTCAAAAAAGGTAACTTTACCAAAAGAATATATTACGCGCAAAAATTGTCGAGAAGAATGGATTAGAAGCGCTATTGATTGCCTGCTATTTGACCGATTTGGCAAAATAGACATACCCATCATCGCGGCTAGTTTCAGCAAAACCAAGTTTTCTGTACACCGCTTGGGCGCTTAGATTGTTGGTTCGAGTAACCAAAGTGACTTTGCTGATTCCCATCTTTTTCAGATCATCAAGAGCGTATTGTGCTAATTTTGCTCCATACCCCTTACCGCGGAATTCTTTTTTTACGGCCAAGAAAAGCAACATGCCTTCGGTTGGTGTCTTTTTATAGTAAGCTGCAAAGCCAACAAATTGACCATTCTCACGCAGCACTTTGATATTCAGTGCACCCACGTATAACGGATTGTCATTCGGCGCCTTATGGTCAAGCATCATATCAACATTATAATCGTCACTCGACAGCAGCCAATAACGATCCGTCGTAAAGAAATCTTTAATATTTTGTCGATCACGCACTGCATCGTAAGCAATGATAGAGCTTTGCTCTTGTGTTGCAACGGGAGCAGGACTATAAAAAACATAGTAATCAGAAAGAATAAAGCCCAAGAAGATGAGCCCTATAATAACAAGAAACATTACTAATGTTGAAAAACTTCTAACTCTTATATTCAACTTCATATAACACCAATCCTTTTGCAGGAGCATTAGGCAATAAATGCTCAGGATTTTTTGCCTCTAAAACCTGCTTTAATAACCCCACATCCAAATCCTTACGCGATGCGACCTCAATGCAAGCACCGCTCATCCTTCGTATCATATAACGCAAGAATTTCGGCCCCACAATTGCAATTCTATACGCGTTATATTTTTCAACATATTCAATGCTTACCGCATCTATACGTCTAATTGTATCATCTCCGCGCTCATCACCGCTACAAAAAGATCTAAAATCGTGTGTCCCTAGGAAGACATTAAGGCATTGTTGTAACTTTTCCAAATCAACTGGATAACGGAAAAACCAACCAAACCGCTGCGTCGTTGGCAATGGACGCTCTAAAAAGAAATGATACCAATAGGTTTTGGTGACAACGTTGCCATGAAGGCTAAAATCTGAAGGAATTCGCTCAATAGAACGAATGACAATTTCCGCCGAAAGTCTGTTATTCCAAGCATGGATCATGACCTTAGGATCTATATTCATAACCACAGAAAAAATCGCCACTTGTCCCAGCGCATGCACGCCTGCGTCTGTGCGAGAAACCCCCCGCAAAACAATCGACTTGTTAAATACGGTATAAAAAACATCCTGCAAAGTCTGAGCGATTGAGGGCCGATCCTTCTGTCTTTGCCAGCCAAAATAATCGGTTCCATCGTAAGCAATAATAATTTTATAGGAATTGAGCATGGTATATTTCTTATTAAAAAAAATGTCCTGACCTACCAATGGAAGATCAGGACATTTTTTATTTCAATTAAATTACTTGCTACGAGCTGCAGCACGTAAGATTTTTTTACGTAAACGAATGTTAAGAGGGGTAATCTCGATTACTTCATCGGGACGGATCCACTCCATACATGTTTCAAGTTCCATAACGCGAGGTGGTATCAACTGAATAGCGTCATCAGTACCTGATGCGCGCATGTTAGTTAACTTCTTACCCTTGCATGGATTAACTTCTAAGTCATTGTCACGGCTATGTTCGCCGATGATCATACCTTTGTAAACTTCTTGTGTAGGTTTTACAAAAAGAATACCACGTGGTTGTAGACCATCTAAAGCGTAGCCGGTTACTGAACCTTGTTCCATAGATACTAATGCACCTTTGGTACGACTTGGAATATCACCCTTGTATGGTTGATAGCCAAGGAAACTAAAGTTTGCAATACCGTTACCGCGTGTATCTGTTAAGAATTGGCTTCGGAACCCAAGCAATGCTCGTGAAGGAACTTCATATTCCAAACGTACACGGCCGTTATCGTAATTAGTCATGTTTTTCATGATTGCTTTACGACGTCCAAGACTTTCCATAACAACGCCTTGGCTTTCTTCTGGCATATCAATAACCAAAAGTTCCATAGGTTCGCACTTTACACCATCGATTGTTTTATAAATAACTTCTGGTGCAGAAATTTGTAACTCAAAACCTTCACGGCGCATGTTTTCTACCAATACACCAAGATGCAATTGGCCACGGCCTGAAATCTTGAAAATTTCTGGTGTTTCGGTTGGTTCTACACGTAATGCAACGTTAACGCGTAATTCTTTTTCTAAACGCTCTTTAATTTGACGTGATGTTAGCAATGTACCTTCGCGTCCACTGAACGGAGAGTCATTAACCGCTAGATACATAGTCAAGGTTGGTTCATCAATCTTAACATAAGTATGTGGCAATGGTGAGCCAACAGCACATAAGGTTGTACCAATTGCTGGTGGAGCTTCAAAGCCAGTCACCGCAACGATATCACCAAATTCAGCTGAAGGAGTTTCAGTCTTATTTAAACCAACGAATTTAAAAATCTTAGTGATCTTTGTTGGTTGGCTTACAAAATCATCCTTGCAACAGGTAACTTGTTGACCAACTTGGATAGATCCACTAAACATACGTCCAACGGCTATAGGCCCTAGGAAGTCTGAGTGATCTAAATTGGTAACCAACAATTGCAATACTTCTTCTTTTTCTGTTGGAGCTGGAACGTAGTCAATGATCGCTTGGAACAATGGCTTCATATCGCCTGAACGCATTGATGAGTCAGTGCTTGCAAAACCCATTCTTGATGAACCATAGATTATAGGGAAATCTAATTGGGTTTCATCAGCCGCTAAATCAAGAAACAAATCGTGAATTGCAGATTCAGTACGCTCAATATCAGCATCTTTTCTATCAATTTTGTTGATAAGAACGATTGGCTTAAGTTTAAGCTGCAACGCTTTGCCTAACACAAAACGAGTACCAGGCAATACGCCTTCAGCAGCATCAACCAACAGGAGGAAACCCTCAACCATTTGTAGCGTACGTTCAACTTCACCACCAAAGTCACTGTGACCTGGGGTGTCTACGATGTTAATAGAGAAGTCACCGTATACTATACCGGTGTTCTTTGCCAAAATGGTAATCCCGCGCTCTCTTTCTAAAGCGTTTGAATCCATGACACGATCGGCTTGATCATTTTTAATAGTACCCGACTGCCGGAGCAATTGGTCAACCAAGGTTGTTTTACCATGGTCAACGTGGGCTATAATAGCTATATTGCGAAGATTGGAACGTTGTCTTGTGGTCATTATTGGTCCCCTCGGTATAATTTTCTTATGTAATCTAGAAAAAAAAGAGGCCAGACAATAACGTAGGCCTCTTTTTTTTATTCTTTTTCTATCAACCCAACATTAAAATGCGGCCGATGTATAAGGCAACAATGCCATAATACGTGAGCGCTTAATCATTTGGGATAATGCACGTTGGTGCAAGCAACAGTTGCCAGAAATGCGTGCAGGTAAAATTTTGCCACGCTCTGTTAGAAAGCCTCTAAGGAATGGAACGTTTTTAAAGTCCATTAATCCTAGTTGCTCAGCGTTACCACAGAAACGGCAGTGGCGAGAAGCCGCAAAACCATAACGGCGGGAACGTTTTTTTACTAAACGGGCACTTATTTTAAGTTTTATTTTTTTTGTCATAGACTTACCTTACTTGAGTAATAATCAGATCAGCAGTTATTCTTCGTCATCTTCAAAAGCATCTTCAGAGCTTTCAGCGCCGCCCATGAAGCCATCCATTCTATTCTCTTTCAAGAATGTGGATACGTCACGCGCAGGAGCATCTTCAAGTGAAGGTGGTTTTTGATATACCAATGATTGTTTTGGTGCCAACTGAATAATCATGTTGCGCATTACCAATTCATGGTATTTAACCGCGAAGATAGACTTAACTTCTTCAACAGCTGCTGCTTCTGATTCAAATCTCACAAGGAAATAAGTACCATAATCATATTTTCTGACTGGGTATGCAAGTTTATACTTGCCCCATTTTTCAAAGGAAATAATTGAACCTTTAACACCTTTGATGATGCGATCGATATGATCTTCAATCGTCCTAGATTCATCAGCGGTTATTTCTGGAACCGTAAGCAATAAAGCTTCGTAGCGGGATACCATTGCGGGCATACTCCTATCAAACTAAGTGGATATAAATGAGACTAATTGGAAGTGTTCTTTAAACACTATAAGACAAGAACACCTTGCCTTATTTAGACGTAAGCGTAAAAAACGCTTCTCTAGTAATAAAAAGTACCATAAATACTAGAAAAATCTAGATTTATGGTACAAATTTTATATACGTTTATGTAATAAGACTATTACGCAAACTTTTGATGACGTTGGATAACGCGACCAATAATACGGAAGTGATCCTTGCCACGAACTAAAGCAATTGGTGGAGTCTTGTGATTC
Organism: Candidatus Dependentiae bacterium; assembly: GCA_026389015.1. NCBI lineage: Bacteria > Candidatus Babelota bacterium. The sequence goes on from JAPLIR010000029.1 coordinate 93,076, forward strand.
ACAGACTCTAACACAATGAAATCTTCAGTGTAGGTAACTTGCATAACCGCTTTAATCGCAGTGTCATTGCCATATTCTACGGCAGCAACATCACCTGAACGAGTCCACACTTCTGGAGAAACGATCAAGTAATCACCTTTAATAAACGATGGAGCTAGGGTATTGTTATCGATACACAAAGCAAACATTGAAGTATCAGTCGTATTTAAAACAGGAACAAAGATATCTTTGTAACCAGTGGTTATTTGCATAAGTTGGTTGTTGTATGGTGATGGGTTCGATGGAACTTCACCAACTACAGGCACAATTTGTACCTTTAATTCAACATCAGACTTTTCAGGCAAGCTAACATTGTTATCAATGTTATCAGTGCGTTGACGGCGTTGAGCAAAAAGATCCATAGGGCTGATTTCAAAAGCATTAGCTAATTTTCTCAGTGAATCTTCGTTCCAACGTCTGGTTCCGTTCTTAATATGGGTCAAGTAACTCTCAGACATACCGGTCTTTTCCGCTAAAATCTTAGTGGTCCAGCCTTTCTCTCTGAGCAACTCTTTAACACGTAATTGTGTTGACGTAGATATCATAAAATATACTCCTCTATTACAATAGTTATGAAACTTTAGTATGATTAAAACATCTGCCTTATTTCTAATAGTACTCATAAAATGACAAATGTCAACAAGAAAGTTCATGTGGCCACAAAAAAGAGACTAAGGGTCAATTTAACTAAGAATTTCTATGAAAAACTAGCCTGGACAGATAATCATGCCGTCTGTGGCATTGACGAGGTTGGCCGGGGGTGCCTAGCTGGCCCTTTGGTTACCGCAGCCGTCATACTTCCCCCAGGCAAAACGCATCGACTTCTTAAGGACTCCAAGCTCATGACCGAGGAAGAACGACTCAAGGCAAGCCTTTGGATAGCCAAAAATGGCTGGGTAAGCTATGGAATAATCCACCATCGAACCATAGACAAGCACAATATTTGGCAGGCTACCCTGATTGGCATGAAAAAGGCCCTGGTTAACCTGTTGGCTACCTGCCCCTTGAAGCCAGCCTCAATTTTGGTTGATGCCATGCCTTTGACCCTACTGGACACCAATTTTCATACCATCCCAGTCCATCACTTTCCCTTTGGCGAAAAACTTTCGACCTCAATAGCAGCCGCTTCTATTATGGCTAAGGTTAAAAGAGATGCATTAATGGGCAAATTAGACCCCCTGTTTCCGGGCTATCTGCTCGCCCAACATAAAGGTTATGCTACCGCTTTGCACTATAAAGCAGTTGGAGACCTTAATTATTCAATGATCCATCGCCTCAGTTTTCTGAAAAAAACGTTAAACCCTCCTAGTATTGATCAAGAGAACCATGAAGAACAACAACGCATTTGCTGAAATCATCGAAAGCTCATTACAAGGCTGGCTTGCACAAAGCTGGCAATGGAACCAATGTCCCCAATTTGGCTCACTTGTCACCGTGCAAACCAAAAAAAGGACCCTTTTTGGCATTGTCCATCAGGTCAATACTGGGTCAATGGAACCTATGCGGTACCCCTTTCCCTATCAAAAGACCGAAGAAGAGCTGTTGCGCGATCAACCACAAATTTTTGAATTTTTAAAAACAACATTCTCCTGCCTTGCTATTGGTTATCTAGAAAAAGGCCACATCTATTATCTTGCAACCCCTGAACCACCTCAAATCCACTCCTTTGTGCAATCCATGGATCAAGAAACCATGAAGCAATTTTTTGCCAAACCAACCTACCTTCATCTGCTTTTTGGTTCCTCTAATCAATTATTCAACCTCGATGATCTTTTGCTTATTTTGCTTAAACAGCAAGCAGAACTCAACATCGCCTCTGCCAACAAAATTACCACCTTCATTAATACCTACTCACTGCTTACAGGCAATGACTATCGCCGCCTTAAGCTTTTTTTACAACGAGCCAGCGACATCATTGAGACGCCACTATAAACAACCGAACCCAACAGGACGCCCTTTCTATTTGTAAATTTTTATTGCATTGCAGCGCCGCCATACGCTAGCCTAGTAAGTGGAATGATAACGGCTGTAACCTTAGCAATGAAAAAATAGGGGAATAGGACCATGAAACGTTTAAAGATAATGGGACTTCTGGTGCTCGGCTTTATGGGATTTGCTGCACAAAATCTTTTTAGTGGTTGCTGTGATGCGCTCGATGAATGCCAAAACAGAATGGTTTTTAGAATAGGGAAAGATAAAACAGGTAAAATTACCCAACAACGATGGATCCTACGGGACAATAATGGTTATGGTAATAAAATTACTACACAAAATGGTAAATGCCCAACACCAGGTTGCGACCACGGTATCTCACGCCATACGTGCGATTGCTGCAACATGTCTTATGGCGCAGCAACAGTAGAAACGGTACCAGAAGAAGCCATCAATGATTTTACCAATAAAGGCACTGTTGATGATTTCACCAAACTTGCACGAAGAAAACAAGGATTGTATAAATAATCAGGTATATAATGAGGTAGAAAAACCATGAACATATTAAAAAGCCTACTCTATATAACTATAATCAGCGCCAGTTTTCCTTTTGACTCGCTCTACGGCAATTGCTGTTCATCACCAAAAAGCTCATCAACGACAAGAATTTTATGTTCTACTGATGGCTCCTGTGGCCACTGTGTGAACTCATTAAAATTAGTAAAGGCCGGTCAAAATGAAGCATTAATATTCGTTGATGGGCAAAACAATCCCGTACTCATAACAGATCCTTCTTACATCGTGTACCAAAATTGTCCCAACTGCAATCACGCCATCACAAGTCATACGTGTGACGCTCATGGTGTTGATAGAATGGAAACACCTACACCCTATGAGAGAGTGCCCGAAATAACAAAAAAGTAAAAACTGTTGTTAAAACAGCTCTTTCATAAATTCATCTATTTGCTTGGCGGTGACGGTAGCACTCATAGCACGATAGAACTCTTCGTCATACTCTCGTGTTTGAACTACAACTGGCATAGCGACGGCATGTCCCAGTAAAAGAGCCTGTTTTTTGCTATCCAAAGAAGCAAGCACAGAACGCAAGCTCGTAGCATTATTCACGCCTGTAAGCACAGCTTGAATATCTCGCTCGTCATTAAGCTGAGCAACTACCTTGGTACCAATTTGCGATAGAATTTCTGGGTCAATGCCCGATGGTCGCTGATCGACTACCAACAGAGAAACGTAATATTTTCTCATCTCTCGCGCGATAGTGCCAAAAATTGTTTGGCGTGCTGCCTGAGGATTTAAAAATTTGTGCGCTTCTTCAATAGTAATCATGAGTTTTTTTGGTTCGTCTTCTTTTCTTTGTGAACCTAAAAAGTTTTCTGTCTTTTCGATGTATTGTGTGTGAATTCTACGAGTAATAATGTTGGCTATCAAAAGGTATACAAAGGTTGAAGTATAGTTGCCAAACTCAACCACTATATTAATACCACGGTCGATATATTCCATCATTTGATCGATAACTGAATTGTGTTTATACGCACCCCCACCCTGCATAGGCTGCAAAAATGGTAGACGCTCTATACGTTTTAATTTTCTATAGAGTGCAGCAATTGATTCTGGATGCGCCCCAATTGATTCGGCGAATTCTTTAATGTTATCGCCATTCGTTAACAATGCCTGCAACCAATCCTTTTTATACTTTGCGGCAATTAAATGTGCTGCTTCTAGTGCCGTTGCATGGAGATTCAATTCACTTTCTAATGACAGAATATCTTCCACACTAATTGCTTGGTAGGGAATTACGACTTCAACATCGGGCATGCCACCTCGACGTCGTGTAGAATCGGGGTCAAGAGAAAATATTACCACACGGTCGGGGAACAATGTCTTTAATCCTTTAACAAACGATTGGGTCTTGCCTTCTTTGCGTGCTTGGAGACCATATTCACTGTGCATATCAAAAATAAGGTTTACGGCCTTTTCATTCTTAATAAGACCAGCGAGCACTAACCTGGTTAAGAATGTTTTGCCTGTTCCTGTTTTTCCAAAAATACCATTGCTTCGCTCGGTGAGTTTTTCCAAATCAATACAAACCGGCGTATTCATATCTAAAGGAGAACCAATATTAAAGTTTTTCTTACTTGCATCAGCCTCGTCACCAAAAATAAGTGCAACATCACGTTTTGTCGCTTCATGCACGGCTGAAAAATGAGGTGGAATAGTTTTGACCGGCATTGGTTGGTCGTCTTTATTCAACATTAACATGGGTTTTAATGTTGCTGTGGCATAAATATCTTTTTGTTTGAGAATGGAACTTAGTAACGTCTCTTGCTCGGTTGGTGGAAATAATAAAATATCCGGATGCGTAACTTCCAGGGCTAAGTCGGTAATAAGCGAGAAGAAGGTGTGCTGTTTGCCGGTAATAGAAACAAACTTGCCTGTTTTGATATCTTCCAGATGAGCTTCTGGAACGATACGCATAACAAAGCCTTCAACGAGAGATCCGGAAATAATAGTGCCGAGGAGCTTTTTCATAGATGTAAAACTTTATGTTGTTTGATTTGTTATTAAAAAGTATCGCTTAAAAATAATGTTGCTTCCGTACGCATAATATCCGCAATGCCTTGCTTGACGATAAACGATTCTTGCTTGCCGCTCTTTAAACAAAAAGTAACTTGCTTGTTGGGAGCCAACGTGACAATCATTGGTGCATGGCCAGGTTGAATCACAAAATTGCCAACCGCTGTATTGAGTTCAAGCCAAGCAATTTCAAGATTTGACTCTCCTGAAGGACTTATAATCAGCAGCTTCATTATAAAGTGCTCATTAAACGTTTCGCTTTTTCTTTAGCTTCTTGCAGCGTGCCAACCATGTAGAAGGCATCTTCAGGGATGTCGTCGCAGTTGCCGTTAATAATCTCGTCAAAATCGTTCACTGCTTGTTCGCGCGTCACATATCTGCCCGAAAGACCACTTGCAAACTCAGCAACAAACAATGGTTGCGTCAGGAATTTTTGAATCTTTTTGGCACGTTTAACCGTCAACTTATCTTCGTCTGAAAGTTCTTCCATACCAAGAATGGCAATAATATCTTGCAGTTCTTTAAAGTGCTGTAGAATATTTTGGATGTCACGGGCTACACGGTAGTGCTTTTTACCTACAATGTCAGGCATCAATCCTTTTGAATTCGATTGTAATGGGTCAATGGCTGGATATAAACCAAGTTCTACTAATTTACGTGAAAGTACCGTGTTGGCATCAAGATGCATAAAGGTAGTTGCTGGTGCCGGATCGGTAATATCGTCAGCAGGAACGTACACTGCTTGAATCGAAGTAATAGAACCATTTACCGTATTAGTGATACGTTCTTGGAAAGCACCCATTTCGGTAGCTAAGGTCGGTTGATAACCAACGGCTGATGGAAGACGTCCAACAAGTGTAGAAACTTCTGAACCTGCTTGTACAAAACGGAAAATGTTATCAATAAATAATAACACATCCTTCTTTTCTCTATCTCTAAAATACTCGGCCATAGTAAGGCCGCTCAAACCAACGCGTAATCGTGCGCCAGGCATTTCGCCCATTTGGCCAAACACCAGCGCAGTTTTATCAAGCACGCCAGTCTTTTTCATTTCAAGCCACAACTCATTGCCTTCTCGAGTACGTTCGCCAATGCCGGTGAACACCGAAACGCCACCGTGCTCGGTAGCAATGTTGCGGATGAGCTCTTGTACTAAAATTGTTTTACCGACGCCAGCGCCGCCAAAAAGACCAATTTTTGAGCCTTTAATATAAGGGCACATGATGTCGATAACTTTAATACCCGTTTCTTGAACTTCATTAGCAATTTTTTGTTCGATAAGCGCAGGAGCTTGACGGAATATAGGCCAGGTTTCTTCTGCTTTAAACGGTGGTTTATCATCAATGGTTTGACCAAGAACGTTAAAAATACGACCGAGAACATTGTTGCCGACAGGCACTTTAATGCACGAGCCGGTATCAACAACAGACAATCCGCGCTTGATTCCAAAAATATTATTGATCGCAATACACCTCACTGTGCCATCACCCAGTTGTTGGGCAACTTCAATGCTCAGGGTACTTGCAGGTTTATCGTCATGTGCAGGAATCTGGATATGAAGTTCATTATAAATATTTGGTGTAGATTCTGGCGAAAACTGAACGTCAACAATAGTGCCGCTCAAACGTAAAATTGATCCGTTAGCTTTTTGCGTTGCAATCATAGTATTTTTGGCTCTTTAAAAGTGATACAAAGCATTTTTATTATAAAACTTAGTTCAAGAGCTATATCTTGTCAAAAGAAATTGCGTAGAAAACTTTTCAACATTCGTTGATCTTCAACAATAAACTCTGTATATTAGAAATTGGAATGTATAACTTTGTTAATTTCAGAGACTTTAATGCCTAAAGCAACTACTATTATTTTCAACAATTATTTCTCCCTGAAGCACTGGGCTTAGCCCGAACAATTCCATGGAATCATGCAATCGCTTGAATTCAGACCTCACCCTTTCTTAAAAAAAATATATTCGATTTTGATAGCGTTGGTATACAGCACTATCATTAATTCATCCGCATATGCTTATTAAAGCTTAGCTATTTTAGCGCTTGAGCATATACATCACTCAGGAACATTATCATGACATTAAAACAGACTTTATTATTGATTACTATAACGCTAACTTTCTTTTCCCCAACTCCAACAATTGCTATGGATCGCGATATGCGCCTCATTGCAGATCTCTTCAACATAACTGCTCCCAACAAAAAATATAACGCAGAACCTCTTGATGAGGCACTGTTCGCCGCTACTTCAAAGTCAAAAGTCCAATCTGTTAAATCGCTGCTCATGCAAGGCGCAGATATTAATTATTCCAGCGATTGTGATGACGGGTACCCACTTATGTTGGCTGCGCGCATGCGCCCTATCGAATGCTTTGAGTACTTACTAAGGTCGGGCGCAAGAATATATACCAAAGTGCAAACTGATGAAAACGGAATAATCAGCGCTTACGATGTAGCAAGGCAACAAAAAAGCACCAGAAATGTTTTGCAAAAATATACTAAAAATGCACTGCAAAATATCGGTAATAAGTCAGAATTTAGTAAACTTTCTAAGGAACAGAAATTGGATCGTTATCAAGACAAAGTATACCTAAAATTCCAACAAAAGAGACTAACCAATGTCACTAATGCCATTAGGCAAGCTACCAATCTCTGTCCCGACATTATCAGGCTTGTTGCTCAATACGCAGTACGCAAATAGCAGTTCGAGAATAGAAATATTGTTAGGATATAAGTGGAAATGCCTGCACCAAGCTCATGTCAGCTTTTTGCAGGCGATCTTCTAATTCTTGTTCATTTAATAAGCCAATTTGTGTTCCCACATGCCCAATAACTGAAGCACTGTTAAGAGCGCCTGCCATCAAAGCCTGTTGCACTGTTTTGCCCTGCAATAAACTTGCAACAAAGCAGGAACCGAATGCATCTCCGGCACCCAACGTGCTCACGACTTTAGCGGGCACACTCGACAGAAAATAGATAGTGGAATCAGTGGCTACATAAACACCTTCAGCACCATTGGTGACCACCACAATTTTTGGACCACGGGAAAGAATTTCCCTGAAGTATTGGTAAAAATTAAAACAAACTTCTTTATGATTAAGAGGCCCCTGTAGTAATTGCGGCACTTGTTCTATTGGCTCTTGTTTTAGAGCAGTATCAAAAACTTTATCTTGTAGGGCTGAATTAGCTTCCAGTAATGAAACCATAAACTGCTGCGCCTCTGAACTATTTAAAATCAAAATATCAATATTAGGGAGCGACTCACGCAACACAGCTGCTCCCAGCAAAAGCTGGCTGCTTCCAGGATTAACCGCAACCGGTTTATTATATTTTTTTGCATAGGCCGTGATGGGCAATAGTAATTGAGATGATGCGGCACTGAGCGATGTAATATACATCTGATCGGCTGTCTCAATAGCCGACCACGGCAACTCACTTTCTTTAATCGTAAGATTTGCACCGCGATATACCAATGCTACTTTGTTACCGGAAGAGCAGGGAATGATAAATGAAACACCTGTTTTTTGCGTTTCATCACGAACCACATTATAGGTCGCTACATGTTCCCTGCCCAATTCCAGTAGTATGTAATCTCCAGCTTGATCACCACCAAGTTTAAAAAAAGCTTCTACTTCAAATCCCAGTCTCCGGAAAGAAACTGCAGAATTAGTAGCCCCACCCCCAAGATGATAAGCAATATGTTTAACCTCTATTTTTCTACCTTCTTCAAGGAGAATAAAGGATTGTTCACGTGCTTGATCATGCATGTGCAGCATATGCGCTGTGTCATATTCAATGAACACATCGCGCATGGCGCCACCAAGGGTTAGTACTTTTTTCATAGTCGCCCAACCTATTAGCTATAACGAACTTTACTTACTACTTCCTGTGCCATCAAAACCTGGTCAATAACTTCTCGTGCATGATTAGCCCACATAATGGAAATATCTTCCGCAACTTCCTCAATGCCAATAAGATCATGTCTATTTTTGTGTGGCAAAATAACATGAGGAATATGATTTCGCTTGGCAGCTAAAATCTTTTCCTTAACGCCACCGATTGGCATCACTTCACCACGCAAATTCAACTCGCCGGTCATGGCATATTTACCATTGATTGGTCGTTGTGTTAACGCAGAAAGAATTGCGGTTAACATCGTTATTCCTGCCGAAGGACCATCCTTTGGAATCGCCCCAGCTGGCACATGAATATGTAAATCAAAGTTAGTAAAGAGTTTATCGTTAATACCAAACTCTTTTGCATGGGCCCTGGCGTAACTTAAAGCTGCATGGCATGATTCCTTCATGACATCGCCAAGTTGTCCGGTCAACGTTAATTTCCCTTTGCCAGGCATTAAAATTGTTTCTATCTTCAAAAGCTCCCCGCCATATGATGTCCATGCAAGACCATTGGCAATACCAACTTGGTCTGCCTGCATCATTTCATCATCGAGGAATCTTCGCGGTCCCAAATATTTATCAAGATTATCAAGACCCACCGTAATGAGCTTATCATCCTCTACGAGCGAACGTGCAGCCTTGGAACAAAGCTTGCGTATCACACGCTCACATTGCCGCACACCTGACTCACGAGTGTAGTTCGTAATAATATCTTTAAGCACCGGTTCTTCGAGCTTAAAGTCTTTACCCTCAAGACCACACTCATCAACTGCTTTGTTGATTAAATACTTTCTACCGATACTCATTTTCTCATCGAGGGTGTACCCTGAAAGTTCTATGATTTCCATACGGTCACGTAATGGCTCAGATATTGCATCAATATTGTTGGCTGTCGCAATAAACAATACTTTGGACAAATCAAAAGGAAGCCCTAAGTAGTTGTCATAAAACGTATCATTTTGTTGTGGATCCAATACCTCAAGCATTGCTGCCGATGGATCACCACGGAAATCTGCACCGATTTTATCCAACTCATCAATAATCACCACAGGATTACATGACCCAGCTTTTCTGATAGCTTGCATAAATCGACCTGGCATGGCACCAACATAGGTACGACGATGACCTCTAATTTCGGCTTCATCTTTAACACCGCCAAGTGAAATACGAATAAACTTTCTGTTCAAGCTTTTTGCTATTGATTCACCCAATGAAGTTTTACCTGTTCCTGGAGGGCCGTACAAACAAAGAATTGGTGCAAGCCCATTCTTTTTGAGTGTGCGTACCGAAATAAAATCGAGAATTCGATCTTTAACATTCTTTAAGCCAAAATGATCTTCATCAAGAATCTTTTTTGCATGCTTAATATCAAGATTATCTACCGTCTCAATGCCCCAGGGTAAAGCAAAAACCCACTCCAAGTAGTTACGTGTTACCGTTGCTTCAAGAGAATCTGGCGCTGTTCTTTCAAGACGATTAATTTGACGACTTACTTCAAGCTTGACTTCATCACTTGCATCCAATTTGGCAAGTTTATTACGCATAACTTCAATTTCTTCATCATCTTCTTCGCCAAGCTCTTTTTTAATAGCCCGTATTTGTTCGCGCAAATAGTATTCTTTTTGTGATTTGTTCATCGATTCGCGTGCATTGCTTCTGATCTTTTCTTGAATTTCAGCAACTTCAATTTCTTTGCTCAGGAAAAAATAAATACCTTCTAAAAATTCTTTTTGCGTTGCAGATTCAAGCAGCTTTTGGGCTTGTTCAACGGTCAAATTTAAATGTGACAGAATAAAATCTGCAATTTTCTCGGCATCCTGCATTTTAGAAAGAATAATATGGAAGTCAGGGCTAAACGAATGCCCTGAAGAAACCATTTTTTCTGTCAAAAGCTTAATGTGTTTAACTTGTGCCAAGAGCTCGGTTGCATCACTTGGTTGAAATTCAATACGCTCCACCATGGCACTCAACATATTTTCTTCTGCAATTACTTCTTTAACATTTGCGCGAGAAATCCCCTGAACAAGGATCTTTATGCCACCATCTGGTATCTTAATCAAACGCATAATAGAAGCAATGGTACCCGTTTGATATAAATCTTGTGTGCCGATGGCGCCGTGATTATCCAAGTTATTATTCTTAGCGGCAAGCAACAAAACCATTTTTGATTCTTGCAATGAACGATTTACCCCTGCAATAATTTTTTCGTCCATAACCAACAACGGTACGATCATGTGTGGGAAAACCACAACATCCATCGTTGGTATAACTGGGAGTATCTCCGGCAAGCTCTCTTGAATAGTATGATTTGATACAGTTTTCATTCTTACTCCCCCCTTATTTGGTACTCGTAGTCACCTATCCCCTGCGACACAGATACCAGGTGTATTTTTTGTCCCCTTTAATAAAAAGTCTAGGCAAAACAAAGAACTAAAAACAATATTTGGCAGGAATGGAGGTAAAACACTTTTTTTCAAGCGAGTATTATGAGCGATAGATGAAGGTGTGCATAAAGAATAAAAAAATTTTGCTGTATAACGACCTGTGGTACTATACTCAATATCACTACCCATTACTAAAAAAGGTTCCTATGATTACATTAGCCGCCAGAGACCTGAAAAAAACATTCTTACAAGGTGATAGCACTATTGAAGTCCTCAAGGAAATCACCGCAAGTTTTGAGCGCAACCACACCTATGCCATAACCGGCCCTTCTGGCTCTGGCAAATCAACCCTCATGCATTTACTCGCAGGACTTGATAAACCCACCCATGGCACCGTGCTTTTTGAGGGAAAAGATGTTGCACGATTGTCAACACCGCATCGAAAAGAATTTTTAAATAAATCCGTCGGACTCGTGTTTCAATTGCCCTATTTAATTCGCGAGCTTTCAGTCATAGAAAACGTTATGCTCAAAGATATGATTGCTGGCAATTACCAAGAAGAATCCAAAGATACTGCGCATACGCTTCTTAAAAAAATGGGCCTTCACCATAAAGCTGCCCACAGCCCATTCTCATTATCCGGTGGAGAACAACAGCGCATTGCTATTGCACGGGCTATTTTTAACAAACCAAAATTTCTCTTAGCCGATGAGCCAACCGGCAACCTTGATGTCAAAACAGGTAAACTGATTGTTGAGCTTTTAGTGGCATGCCAAGAAGAATGGCAGATGGGTATTATTGTCAGCTCACATGATGCATACGTTGCTGAGCGCATGACAACCGTATTGCATCTCGAAAATGGCCTATTACAATAAAGCGTTGCGCTCATTGTTTTATTTTTTCTATAATTGCCTGAATTATACATAACCAAAAAAGGAGTCCCCATGAAAAAAATTATTTTATTTACTTGTATTACAAACCAACTATGTTTCACACTAGTAGCTATGGATAAGCCACCTGTCAAGCTTAATCCTCTAGAGTCCACACAAAAAAAAGAAAGTCCCGACTCATCACCCCAAGCTATTTTACGCCGGCGCCTTGAACAACAATATTTAAGCATAGAAGTAAAAGATGATGAATCATCCCCACAAGGCATTGTACCTAGACATCTAAGCAACAATGACAGGCGATCATCTGCATCCGTAGTGTCAATGGACAGTTTGGGCGACCTAATCGATCGCAATTATCCTCATGGACTGGAAACCAATCCAAATTACGCTCACAGAGAATCTCCAGTGAGCACCGTAGGACCTCTGCCAGCGGCCACAGAACATAAAAGTTCAAAGCCTGGTCACAGAAGAGGAGATACAGAAATGGAGCTAGAAAAATTAACCCCTGACATGGTAGCAAATGCCTATACTCAACTGGTAAAAAAAACACATGATATAGATCTACCAACAGATTCTGCAGAAGAAATCCTCAAACAATTAAATCCAGAAGAATATAAAGATATTTATCGCAGCATTCGAGAACTTAATCTTGAATTGAACAATAACAAGCGATCATCTCTAACCCGTACCATGTTTGGCTTAAGCTCACGTGGTGGTATGGCACGAGAAAGCGCTTTCCATACACCAGACAGCTTAAGATATGGCACTAGCTCATCATCTTCTTCTTTTGCTGCCCCTGAAACCTCTAGTTCATCATCTTCTTCTTCTTCTTCATCTTCTTCTTTTTCGATCCCTGAAACCCCTAGTTCATCATCACACCAAGAAAAAGTAAGCGCCTTTCTCATAGCAGCACTTGATAACGCGCGCAAAAAACAAGAAGAACTTGCAAAAAAAAGCGCCGAAGAAGCCATAAAAAATGCTATGGAGGCAATAAAGCACGCCCAAGATGCAGAAACAAACAAACAATTAGCTACTACAAAAGAAAATGAAGCGCTTGTAAATGAACAAAAATTTAATGCTGCGGAAAGACAAAAACTTTGTCACCAATGCCTCAATATCTTAACAGGGGCAGCGGGAACTGGCTTAGGCTTTTTGGCCGGCTATTTAGGTTTAAAAAATAACTAACACCTACCTGCATAAAAAAATGGCCTTATACTACGTTTATTTTATACTCATAGCTAAATAAACTTATTATAAGGCCATTTTAGCGTATAAAGGTGTTTCATGAGTACCGTATTACATAAAAAATCCATCCTTAAAAAAACATTCGAGGTTGGCAGCTCAACACTTTTGAGCAGGTTCTTTGGCATCATTCGCGAAGTTCTCATGGTCAGATATTTGGGAGCAGGCGCAATCTCAGATGGCTTTCTCACCGCTTATAAAATTCCTAATTTGTTGCGTAAAATATTTGCCGAAGGAGCTCTTTCAGCTGTCTTTATTCCAACCCTAGTCGGCATAGTACGCAAAGATAAAAAACAAGCGAATAGCCTTATATCATTAGGATTTTTAGTATTTGAATCTTTCCTACTTGTAGCATGCGCCTTGATTATGTGGCATGCGCGGACCATATTGGAACTTATGGTTCCCGGTTGGCCAGCCGAACAAATTACTGCTACCGTGCCATTTTTACGCATCTTAATGCCCTTTATTCTTTTTCTTTCGAGTAGCGCACTCCTTGCAAGCGCCTTGCAATCAGTAGGCCATTTTTTTGTACCCGCTTTCGCTCCCATACTCCTCAATATTGTCTTTATTGGGTCTCTGCTCATTTGTATGTTTTTCTCACTACCTGTCGAATATTTTTGTGTTTTTATTTTATTTGGCGGGCTTGTACAATTTATCTTCCATTTAATTGCTTATATTAAGTTACACTTTGCTTTTGGACCTATAAATCAAGAGGCCAAGCAACAGTTTAAAGCAATCATTCTTAGATTTTTGCCCTGCGTATTGACTATAAGTGCTATGGAGATTGCTCTTTTAATTGACACCCGTTTTGCTTCATATTTACCCGCAGGAACAATATCATTACTCAATTACGCCAATCGTTTTATGAATATTCCATTGGGTGTTTTTGCCGTAGCTTTTTCTACCATCCTGCTTCCCCATTTTTCAAGAGTAGCCGTTTATGCACCAAAGCGTTTAAGCTTCTATTTGCTGGAAACAACCAAGTTTGTTTTTTGGGTTACCGTTCCTGCAACCATTGTCATGTCATTTTTTGCCGAAAAAATATTCCTCACGATTTTTCTTTCAAAGAAATTTTCCCTTGCACAAGTGTATGAAGCAAAAACTCTTTTAATTGCTTTTTCCCTCGGTTTATTCTTCTTCTCACTCAATAAAATCTTGCTCAGTCTTTATTATGCGCTGCATGTTACCTGGATTCCAACTATTATTTCTATCATTACCACACTACTTAATATCGCGCTCGATTATGTTTTAATGACCCATTTCCAATCAATCGGATTAGCTTTGGCAACGACGATTTCAATGGGCGTGGTACAAACACTGTTGTTTGTAGTATTCTTGAGATACTACTTTAAATTCAGCTTTTATCTGAAAAATTTTCTCAATTTTTTTATTCGCTACACGGCACAACTCGCTCTTATTTTGACAGCATCTTATGGTCTCTATCGTCTCTGCTTAGTGCTTGTCGCAAAATTACCCATAACTCTTGCATCTTTTATGCTTAATGGACTAGGATTTTGGTTCTGGGTCGGGCCACTCTGTGGCGCAGCGGCATTAACTATCTTTTGTACCCGCAGGCTTTTTAACATTAAACTACACTTTTTAGATTAACGTTTTAGGATGATATCTATGAAAAGACAACTTTCAGCAGGCATCGTGGTGTACTATGAAAATAATCAAAGTACAGAATATCTTTTACTGCAATATGGCGCTGGTCATTGGGATTTTGCCAAAGGAAAACTAGAGCAAGGTGAAACTAAAATACAAGCAGCACTGCGCGAACTGCAAGAAGAAACGGGCCTGACAACCATCGATATCAAAAAGGGCTTTGAAAGCTCCCTCACCTACACCTTTCAAGATTTTCGTGGTAACCCAGTGGAAAAAACTGTCCACTTTTTTATTGGACAAGTACCAACCAAGGAGAAAATCACCCTATCGCATGAACATAAAGATTATACTTGGTTGCCTTTTGAGCCGGCGCTCGAACAACTAACCTATCAAAACGCTAAGGATGTACTCACAAAAGCACATGAGTTTTTAAAATGACCCCAACTCTTTTTTTCTTGACAATCCAACCAGGGGCTGTTAGTTTTTTTTGAATCTTAAAAAAAGATGCTTTAAAGTGTCCCTAAAATGAACAATACGTTAAAAATATTGTTCACCCCCCTAACCCTTCAGCTTTTAACGAAGTTGAAGGGGTTTTATTTTAAAGCAATTATATTCAGCACTAATTTAAGATTAAATACATCATTGGTAACACGCGTGAGATGAGTTTGTTGTGCCGCAATAAAACTATCTGATTGATACAACCCATCAAAAAAATTCATGCAAGCAGCAAAGGAACCCCTCACATCAATGCTTACATTGTTGTGTATATACCAATGTTTATCTAATTGATCGTCAATGGTACAGGATCGCATAGTAAGCCCACATAATTTAGCATGTCCGATTAAAAACATCATGGCGTCGTGCAATATCTCTTGGGGTTCATTTGATTGCAAAAGCGGATCAAGAAGTGCTTGTTTTTTGCCCACCAAAGTAGCCAAATCGTTGCAGGTGGTTTGCATGAGCTCAAGCTGAGAACACTGCATTTGTAACTGCTTGACCACCATTATTTCTTGATTAATAATCCCACCAATTGGCAAATAAAAACATAAAAACCAGGTCGCCGCCACGAGCCCTAAAGTCCCGGCGGTGATGGCATAAAAATGAAATGGTTTGATTGCAGTTGCCCACGAATAGAATGCATTGCTGCGTGGTAAAAAATACATACCTTGCTCTCCATATTTATGATGTTCCAAGATTTAGAACATCATAACAAATAAACAAGGCACATTTGCTAGAATTTAGAAAGTTTGATGAGTCCACTGTGCAGGATCAACAGGAACATTATTGACGCGCATTTCCCAGTGAAGGTGATAGCCCGTCGCATAACCTGTTTTCCCAATGGTGCCGACAGGGTTACCTTTG
The DNA here is from genome assembly GCA_026389015.1 of Candidatus Dependentiae bacterium. Lineage (NCBI taxonomy): Bacteria > Candidatus Babelota bacterium. The sequence goes on from JAPLIR010000029.1 coordinate 109,026, forward strand.
GCAATTTTGTCGCCTACTTTAATATTAGCAAAATTTTCTAGGTGATAATACATAGAAAGCACACCAAAGCCATGGTCAACAATCACCGTATTGCCACTTGCTTCGTAACGGTCCTTGAGTGCCACAACGCCATCCTGCGAAGACCATACTACACTCTTAGGCTTATTGATCAGGTCAAGTGCCTTGTGTGCATAGCGGCCCTTGTGTTGCGTTGTACGCACGGTGCCAAATTCACAGGTTACCTTTGCTATGTCGATGGGATTACAAAAAGCACCCTTCCACAGCTTCTCTTGTGGAGATTGTTGAGCAAGCGTCTCAAGAATTTCATCAAATTTTGCATTGCTGTCAGTCGCTTCTTGACGCTCTTGTTGAATTTTTTCTGGGCTAATCTCAATGATTTGCTTTTTAAATGGATACATCACCACTTGGAATTTGTTTTCCAAGTTCAATGCATTGCCTACATGATCGGTAATACAAGCGGTAAAAAGATATTCGCTTGGATTTTCTTCGCAGGTGATGGGAATATAGGATTCATAAATTGAAGAACCTTTTGATTCCGGAAAACATGGATAGGTATTAGAAAGTGTTGCAATATGCGCCTTTTTAATTTCTTTGTTCACCTGAAATTGCACATGCAATGTTCTGCCTTGAAATACCTTGTACTCTGAATCAGCCCTAACAAATGCTGCTTGCAACGGGGTGTTATCAACATTAAATGCTCGATCTAATACCACCTTATTTTTGCGATACGTCTTATCAACAAACTCAACTTTTAAGGTGTGCTTACCATTAGAAATTGTTTTGGTAGGAATAGTAAATGGTTGTTCTTGATTAACGCTGCTCACTCTAAAACGGTTAATGAGAGGCTTTTCATCAAGCCATACTGAAATCTCCCCACGCTTATTACTTGCAACGCCACACTGTGCATCACCAGAATAATAATCGTCATCATTCAAACCGCTTAATACAACCTCAGGAATACGTGTATCAAAAAAATAATTATAAGCAGATAGGGAAATCCAACCTGTTATACAGACTACAAGTACCAAAACAGCATTTTTGAGTTTAAAGAACATAAGGCGCCTATTCACGTTATCAATTTATTTTAAAAAACTAGTTTCAAATCAATGAAAAATTATACTACTTTTTCTGACAACGTACATAAAAAAATCATGATTTTCTAAAGATTTGTTTGACGCTTTTAAAAAAAATCAATAAAACCAAATAAATATCATTCAATCACAAAACTTGATAACTCAAGGAACATACGATATGAAGCATCATTTATACGCTCTTGCCATCATGCTCTCTATGCTTTTAACACAAAAAACTATCAGCGCATTAAGTCCCACGCAATACAACCAGGCCTTAAAGAGCATAGCGCAATTAATAGTCAAAAATGCATTCAAATATAAAAATGAGATACAAAAACAAATTAATGAACTCAAGGCAGAACTTATCAGATTGGGCTGGGCTGAAGAATTAGAAGAGCTCGAAAAGCTAGAAGACCTCTTCCAACAGAAACTTGAGCCCGCGCAAAAACCTTTACCGCTGCCGCAACCAGTGCGCCCGACTTCAGCTATACATCATGGTGGGTTAAGTAACAAACCAAACATAGTACTCACCCCACAATAACAGAGCATTGTAAAATAAAGATTAAAAATAGAGCCGGACAAGAAAATTTTCCTGTCCGGCTCTATTTTTAATAATTATAGTCTAGTCGATCTCTTAATCTCTGTATTTTTCAAACATAGCAAGAGCAACTCTATCGTTTTTATTTTTTGCAATATCAAGCGCTGTTTCACCCATATTATTTTTTAACGTAAGACTTGCCCCACGTTCAATTAATAACTGCATAACTTGATGATTTCTCCAAAAAGTAGCGGCCATAAGTGGCGTATACCCAGCAGGGGTGACATTATTTATATCTTCACCATTGGCAAGACACGCGTTAATGTTTCTTATTTTTGTTACAATTCCCGTTGAGCCTCTCTCTTCACTTGCAATATCAATTAATGTATTTTTGAACTGCATGCCCTGTATCAAACCAGGTACACAAAGGGTCCCGAGCAATAGGGCTACTGTATAGGTATATAATTTCATAAAACCTCCAAATTGATTAATGATTAGTATTATAGTTCATCTGTTTATACTATACATTCTATACTATATTTTATATTTGTCAATATTTTGTAATAACCTACTTTAACCTGGAAAATCAATAAAGTAGCCCTATTTAAGGGCTACGAATGTCCCCGGGGCATTCATTAGTCTATTTTTTCTTCTTCAGACTTCTGCTTCTCAAATTGCCTCAAAAACAAGCCATTTTTTATTTTCTGATAGCTTTTTAGTTGCTGATAGGTAACTTGATCGGTAGATATATTTGCGTGCCCAGCAACTTCGCCCTTAAGATCACATAAAAGCTTTTTAAAAGATTGCTGATCTTCGTCACTAAAAGAATCATCATGCATTGTACACGATAAAAAGACAGAATAAGGAATATCCACTCCAGCTTCAAGCAATAATTTAACCACAGGAATTTTGCCACTTTTTATAGTGTTACTAAAGATTGTTTCTCCATCTTTAGCTCTACCATTAATGTCAGCATGCGCGCCTAATAATATTTTAGTGCTTTCTGATTGTCCTGCGCATACAGCGGCACTTAATGAATTATTGAGCTCCGCAGGACTATGAGACTTGGTAAGTAATAGTGTCAAGCACTCTGCGTCCCCTACACGCGCTGCCAAGGTTAGTGCAGACACATGACATGATTGAAGTCCAATATCAGCCTTTTTTTCAAGTAAATGCTTAACGCACGCAGAATGACCTCCAAGTGTGGCCAGCATAAGAGGTGTCCAATTCTCACATAAATCATAAAACTTAACCTTGGTATTAATGTCGGCATGATGCTCAATAGCATCTTTAAGGGCTGCAAGATCACCCTGTTCTGCAGCTTTTGCAAGCAGATCATTAAGTTCTTTTTTTTTAGGCTTCATTTGTTTGATCTGACTTTTACTCTTCGTGTTGCCTGCAAAAACTAGTACCGATTCACCACAGAGCAGTAATAAAAACAGTAGAGGAGAAACGTTACGGTATATCATGAAAACTCCTTTGAAAATGTTGAGTTAATCAATTATCGCCGTAATGTTACTCTGTTTTATTTTTTTAGTCTTTTTTTTCTTCATCTTCAGAGTCTATATCATCGTCATTGCGATCTTCTGGTTTTTTTCTTTTTTTATCTGAACTAGAACGAAAAGATCGCAAACTCGAAAGAGGAGCTCTATTTATGTTTAAATTTTGAAGAAACACCGTTCTTTTATCGGCCTGATATTCATTAAGAACGCTCACTAACTCCCTTGGATTATTTAAAAAATCCCTAGAATAATGCATAAAAATTTCACTCAAGCCTTGTTTGTGGCGACCATGAGAGGGCAATATACTACCTATATTATTCTTCTCCCCATCGCAACGATCATCAAATAATGCTTGTTCTAGAGCTTCTTGCTGTTGAGCAAAATATTCTTCGATGAGAGGTTCAAATTTATCAGGATATTCAAGTAATGCTTCTGCATCAATCAAAGCACCCGCAGAAATAAGTTGCTGTGCAATTTCAAGTTGATTGTAGAGCAAAGCATTCCATAATATGGAGCACTGATAATCATGAGAGCAAGAATTGGAGCCAGGATCTCGATGGTGCCTACTATTAACATTGGCACCCGCAGCGATTAGTCTTTGAGCCGCTAAAGAATGTCCCTCAAGAGTAGCGCTTTGCAATGGGGACATACCGCCATCAGTCAATGACTCTATATCGGCATTTTTCCCAATCAAAAAGTTCAATGGCTCTTCATGGCCACCAAGAGCTGCAAGATTCACCGCACAATACCCTTTATTATCCCTGGAATGAATTGAAGCTCCTCTACTAATAAGCTCAGTAACCACTGGCATATGTCCTGCTAAGGATGCGTTCATCAACGCCGTTATTTTATGCCTATTGGGACAACTAACATCAGCTTTGTCTGCTATAAGCATTCTCACTTTTTCTATATCGCCCTCACGAGAAACATATCTTAAGGCTCCATTAAGCCCATGCTGATTGACAAGATTTTGAATTTCTTGACGCTGCTCTCCTACTTCTTCTTTCTCTCCGCCACCCATTGCCTCAATATAGCCATAAAAAAATAAAGTTCCTGCTAAAAATCCTAAAATTCCTTGTGTTTTTTTCATAAAAACCCATCCATTAATAGTATTTAATTAATTTAATGCATTAAGATTACAACTATACCATTATAGTAAATAATTGTCAAATTGAAAAAAATCAAACTCCTAACACTTGCCTCTCCCCCAGAAACATTCTATACTTATAGGTATGAACACTCCTAAAAAAGCCTTACCCAAGGCGCCGGGAATTTACCTGTTCAAAGATAGCAACGACCAGGTAATCTACATTGGTAAAGCAAAAGACATTCACAAAAGGGTTCTTTCCTACTTCTCAAAGCAGAACAAGGACTGGAAAGTCAACGCCCTGCTGGCAGAACACGCCGATATCGACTACATTTTGACCCAAAATGAGACTGCAGCCCTACTCCTGGAAGCCCAGCTTGTAGGCCAACATAAACCCAAATTCAACGTTTTACTCAAAAGCGGTCAACCATTCCTCTATATCTTATTCACGCAGGGCGACCCCGTAGAGATCAAAATTGTCCGTAATAAGAGGGAAAGGGGGACCTATTTTGGGCCATTTATCCATAAAACCCCCGCCCGCAAAGCCCATGACTACTTGGTCAAAACTTTCCGCTTGTTTTTATGCAATAAAACCATAGAACACGGCTGCTTGGATTACCATATTGGTATCTGTGCCGGCAGCTGTAAATCTGATTTTGACCCAACCGAATATAATTTCAAAATTCAACTGGCCATCGATGCACTCAAAAATACACCTGCATCTTTTTTGAAAAGAATTAAAGAGAAGATTGGTGAGTATAATGTGCAGCTCGCTTTTGAAAAATCTCGACACTTAGCCGAATACTTAGAAAACATCGACACGATATTTCATACCTTAAAGATAAAATTTTCTGAATCAAAGTTTGAAAACGAAGCTTTTGCTGCCACCACACCAGTCAAACGACTGGAGCAGAATTACGACGCGATTGCTCTTCAACTCAAAACATTATTGCATCTTGATAAACCACCGATGCGCATTGATTGCTTTGATATATCGCATTTTCAAAGCAGCTATATTGTTGGTTCCTGCGTGAGATTCACTCGAGGCAAGCCAGACAAAAATAATTTCAGACATTTTAATATCAAAACATTAACACAGCAAAATGATTACGCTGCATTACAAGAAATTGTTGCGCGACGCTACAAAGACCCATTAGAATTACCTGACCTGGTAGTCATCGACGGCGGCAAGGGCCAACTCAGTGCCGCACGCGCAGTACTTCCCCAGGTTGAAATGGTAAGTTTAGCCAAACGAGAAGAAACAGTGTTTAGCGACAAACTTCCCCATGGCGTAGTACTAGACATCAAAGAAGATACAGGTAAATTATTAATAGCATTGCGTGATTATGCACATCATTTTGCCGTAAGTCATCACCGCCTTAAACGAAAAAAAGGACAAACGCTATGACACCAAACAAAGAGCAACCACAACAAAACCCCTTAGATAGATTTTGTATTAACGTCACGCAGCAAGCAAAAGATGGCAAGCTCGACCCTGTCATTGGCCGGCACGAAGAAATTCGACGCGTTATGCAAATTCTATCCCGCCGTACTAAAAATAATCCAGTACTTATTGGTGAACCTGGTGTTGGCAAAACAGCTATTGTTGAAGGCATCGCACAGCGTATTATTAATAACGATGTTCCTGAAAGTTTAAAAAATAAACAATTGTATGCACTTGATTTGGGGCTACTCATTGCCGGCGCGAAATATCAAGGTGAGTTTGAAGAGCGCCTCAAAGGGGTCCTCAAAGCGATTGATGAACATGGCGACGGCATTATTTTATTCATTGACGAACTCCACATGCTTGTTGGTGCTGGTTCAAGCGGCGGCGGCATGGATGCTTCAAATTTACTCAAACCTGCACTAGCTCGCGGGACATTGCATTGCATTGGCGCTACCACCACCAAAGAATATAAAAAATATATCGAAAAAGATGCGGCGCTTGAACGCAGATTCCAAAAAGTATTGGTTGAAGAGCCAACTATTGAAGACGCGGTTTCTATACTACGCGGGTTGAAAGAAAAATTTGAACTTCACCACGGTATCCACATTAAAGATCAAGCATTAGTCGACGCAGTAATTCTTGCAAGCAAGAACATCCCCGATCGTTTTCTGACCGACAAAGCAATTGATTTAGTCGATGAAGCGGCAGCAATGGTAAAAATGGCCATTGATTCACACCCTGAAACAATCGATAAGCTTGATCGACAAATCAGACAGCTTGAGATTGAAAAAGTTGCACTTGCCAAAGAAAAAGATGACGTTGCAAAAAAACGACTCAAGGATCTTGACCTGGACTTAGCTAATTTTAAAAAAGAACATGCGACCTTACTCAATCAATGGAAAGCAGAAAAAGCGCCACTCGAACGTATGAATAAAATTAAAGAAGATATCGAACAAGCAAACTATCGCTTCCAACAAGCTGAACGAGAAGGCGATTACGCAAAAGCATCCGAAATTAAATATGGCAAAATTGCAAAGCTCGAACAAGAACTCGCCAAAGAACAAGAAAAGCTTTCTTCCATGAAATCAAAGCTCATCAAGCAAGAAGTTGATGAACAGGACATTGCAGCCGTGCTTTCGCGCTGGACCAAAATTCCTTTAGAGAAATTACAAACGAGCGAAGCAGAAAAATTACTAGGCATGGAAGCCATTTTAAAAGAACGTGTTGTTGGCCAAGATCAAGCAGTAGCAAGCATTTCGCACGCGATTCAAATGCATCGTGCGGGCTTGACTGACCCCAATAGGCCAATTGGTTCGTTCTTATTTTTGGGACCAACCGGTGTTGGAAAAACAGAAGTCGCCAAAGCATTAGCAGACTTTCTGTTCAATGATCCCAAAAAATTAATTCGCATCGATATGTCAGAGTATATGGAAAAACATGCCGTCGCGCGTTTGATTGGCGCTCCTCCTGGGTATGTTGGCTACGAAGAAGGTGGACAACTCACCGAGCTTGTGCGAAAACAACCATATAGCGTTATATTGTTTGATGAAGTGGAAAAAGCGCATCCTGATGTATTCAATATTTTCTTGCAGATTCTTGACGAAGGCCACCTGACCGACAGTCAAGGCCGCACGGTTTCGTTTAAAAACTGCATCATTATTATGACCTCTAATATTGGGTCCGACATTATTCTGCAAGCTAAAGAACTCACTGAAACAATCAAAGCATCGATCGACAAACTGCTGCACAAAACATTCAGACCAGAGTTCTTAAATCGGATTGATGCAGTAATTTACTTTAATCGTCTTGATAAAGCAGTGATTAAAAACATTGTATGCATTCAGTTGCAAGAGTTGGTTAAACGACTTCAAGAAAAACAAGTACACCTGACAATCTCTGATGCGGCATTGACAGAAATTGCAGAGATCGGTTACTCAGAAGAATTTGGCGCACGACCATTAAAGCGGGCGATTCAGCAGCATATAACCATCCCGGTTTCGCAGCATCTGCTCAAAAAACCTGAGGTAAAATCAATTGCGGTTGACTTTAAACAAGAAAAGTTTGTGATCGAATCTTAAGCCACAGATTCTTTCATAATTTTAATAATGGCATCCTCTACCTCTTGTGCTACGCCTTGCAGCTGAGCATCCTTAAACATTGCCAAAAGTACAGAAGGTTTCAACGTCGCTAAAACTGTCTTGGAGCCTTCTTGATAGACTGAAATGCGACACGGCAGCATGGTAGATAGACTCATGTTTTGTTCAAGAACCTTTTTTGCTTGTTTGGGCTGGCATATCTCAAAAATGAGACATTCATGCGAAAATTCCACACCCTTTTTTTCCATTGATTCCTTAAGGTTGTGTATTTGCATAACACCAAAACCATTGGCTTGAACAGCAGCTTGCAAAGCGACCGCAACATCCTTAATTGATTTATTGGTAGCAATTGTGAACAACATACTATCTCCTCGTTTATTATTATGATTTATTTTTTTCTAAAACAACATTATCATAGCGCCCATTCTTAACACAAGATTCCCATAACCAAAGACGGCAAAAGAATTTTTTTAAAACCTCTATGTATTATGGACCTTGAGCACCACACTTGTTATATATGGTCTCTGAAAATTAAACGTATAATTTACTATCATAAATCTTCACACTTTATTTAACTTTCTCAAAAGAGTCCTGCTATACTAGATGGTATCGAAACAAAAACAAAAAAAAGGGGACAGTATGCTTACCATGTTTTTAAAGGGCCTTGGCATTGGCTTAACTATTTCTGCAATCGTTGGTCCCATAGCTATTATGTGTATCAGACGTACGCTGTCTGATGGACAACGTGTCGGGTTGGCAATCGCTCTTGGCGCAGCCCTAGGCGACGCAATGTATGGCACCATTGCAGCATTTAGTCTCACGTTCATCTCAGACTTCTTACTTGCACACCAAGCAATGTTGCGATTCATTGGTGGTATATTTTTGTTAGCGTTTGGTATAAAAATATTTTTTGAGACCACCAAACCGGCATCAATAACCGTTCATGGACACAGATTGCTTAATATCATCATCGGCACATTCTTTTTAACCATCAGCAATCCAATAACCATTCTTTCGTTCACTGCAATTTTTGCCAGCCTTGGTGTTGGTACCGAGCAGGTCAATTACACAAGCGCTCTTTCATTAGTTGGTGGTATTTTTATCGGCGCTATGACATGGAACATTATATTGACCAGTATTCTTGTAAAATTTCGTACTCACATAACACCCCGCGTACTCCACCTGATTAATCAAGCTTCTGGTGGTATTATTGCTGGTTTTGGTGTACTCAGCTTGTTCAGCCTTCTTATCGCTTAAGGACTCTTTATGAAAAAACAACTTTTGTATGTTGCTAACTGGAAAATGAATATGCTTGTGGACCAAGCTGTCGACTTTACTGTTGCCTGCAAAGAATTTGTCGAACAGAACAAAGATCTTGCAGGAGCAATAGCCATCTGCCCTACATTTCTTCACATTGCCCCGGTTGTAGAAATCTTGGAAGATTCGCCCATTGGTGTCGGCGCCCAAAATTGCTCCGAACATGAAAGCGGTGCTTACACCGGTGATGTTTCAGCGCTCGCGCTATCCGATATATTCTGTGACTATTGCATTGTCGGCCATAGCGAACGTCGCACACATCATAATGAATCAAATGAAGTAGTAGCCCGCAAGGTTGCACAATTGCTTGCCAATATGATTTTCCCCATCATTTGCATCGGCGAAACAGCAGAAGAGCATGACCTACAACAAACACAGGAAATTTTAGAATCACAGCTACTTCCTATTATTGAAGTGCTCAACAATGCAGAACAGCTTCCTGGAGTTCTGACCATAGCATACGAACCAGTTTGGGCAATCGGCACCGGCAAAACTCCCGATTCTGCATCATTAGAAAAAACTTTCAAATGGCTTACCAATTATTTGCAGACGCAAGTCAACGAAAAAATTGAGTTCTGCCTGCTGTACGGCGGCAGTGTTGATGAAAAAACTGCACCTCAACTGGCTCAGGTTAAAGGTCTTGGCGGCTTTTTAATCGGCAACGCAAGTCTAGATTTCCAAAAATTTAAAAACATAGTAGGCTTAACGCACTAGAAAATTAGTCTATAAGTCTACATTACGGAGAACAAACATGTTATACGGATTATTAGTAAGTTTATTTATATTTTTATGCATCCTGTTGATCTTGGTGATTTTGTTACAAAAAAGTAAAAGCAGTATGGGCCTTGGCGGACTTGGTGGCAGTGCACAAATGCTGTTTGGCGGTTCAGGCGGACAAGATCTCTTTCAACAAGTAACCTGGGTTATGATAGCCTTATTCATGGCGGGTTCATTAATGCTTACTATTATGTCTTCATCAAAAAAAAGCGCTATGCCTTCTTACAAAACCCAAAGCGCTCCTGTTCAACCGACAGAACCTATAGAGTAACCTCCTAGCCAAACATAAAATGAACGCATAAAAAAGAGGAGCCTTGTGGTTATAGAATTTGTAAATGCCCTAGGGCAAATGGTTTTGAATCTTTGCGATGACTTAGGAAGCTTTGTCATATTCCTAGCCAAAGCAATCAAAACACTCTTTACCACACGGCTCAAAATGTCAAAGCTGTTCTTTCAAATGAACAGTATTGGCGTGGATTCATTTATGATTATTGTTCTTACCGGATCATTTGCAGGCATGGTATTTGCCTTGCAAAGTTATATTGGATTTCAACGTGTCGGCGGCGAACAATTTATTGGATCGGTCGTTGCTCTAGGTATGATTCGAGAACTTGGACCTGTGCTCACCGGCCTCATGGTTGCTGGCCGTGCTGGATCTGCCATCGCTGCAGAAATTGGCACCATGCGTATTACCGAACAACTCGATGCTCTAACAACACTCCGTATCAACAGCTTTCAATATTTAGTAGTGCCGCGCATATTGGGTGGCACTATTATTTTACCCTTCCTGACTACCTTTGCGATGATCTTTGGTATTGGTGGCGGCTATGTTGTATGTGTGCATGTCCTTGGCTTAAGTCCCGAGGATTACATGACCAGCATAAAAAACTATGTTACATACGAAGACATCACCGGTGGCCTGACAAAAGCAGCGGCCTTTGGCTTTATTCTTTCATGGGTTGGATCCTATAAAGGATACCATACCGAGGGTGGCGCACGCGGCGTTGGCATAGCAACCACTCAAAGCGTTGTGACCAGTTCTATTTTAATTTTGATTTCAAATTACTTCCTGACCAAAATGTTAGAACATCTCTAGGACCATGGGTATATAATGCCAAGCATTAAAATCATCGATTTAAAAAAACAGTTCGGCACCAAATGGGTTACCAACGGGGTCAATCTAGAGATTCCAGAGGGAAAGATGACCATTATTGTTGGCCGTTCTGGTGAAGGCAAATCAGTACTGCTCAAGCAAGTTATTGGCCTTCTTAAACCAACCAGTGGTGAAATTCTCATCGATGGCGTCGATATCACAAAACTATCCGAAAAAGAAATGTCCAAGCAATTTGCACAATTTGGGTATGTATTCCAATTTGCTGCACTTCTGGATTCATTAAACGTCTTTGAAAACGTCGGCATTACGCTTCTGGAAAATGGCGTGAATCCAGATGATGTCATGCCCATCGTCAGAGAAAAATTGGGGCTTGTCCATTTAGAAGAAGACACACTCACGAAATACCCATCAGAACTCTCTGGTGGTATGAGAAAGCGTGTTGGTCTTGCCCGCACCTTGGTCACCAATCCAAAAATAATTTTATACGATGAACCAACAACAGGCCTTGACCCGATCACCTCACGAGTTATTCATGAACTCATGAATGATATGCAACACAAGCTCAATATCACTTCAGTAATTATTTCCCACGATATTGAAATTTTTAAATACGCAGATTACGTTGCTCTGCTTCACGAAGGAACTATTAAATTTTTTGGCGATGCAAAAACCGTTTGGGAATCAGAAAATCCATACATCTACCAATTCATTAGAGGACTCGCTGTTGGCCCTATTCAAACAGAAATTCCGCACGGAAAAGATAAGTTCTAATTTTTATTTTTTTATTGTCGCAAGCATTTCATGATAAAGCTTATGCACATATTCAGCGCGTTTTGATATAAGTGGGTGATGCATGTCATGTGGATTATCTTTTTGAGATGAGAAAAATTGAACCAATGCCAATGCAGTTCTAGGACTATTGAGCGCTGCCAACTTATCAGCACGTTCTTCTTGAAATCGTGCAAATTCGGCTATGTACGACTCAGATCTCTTCGGATCTTTAACCGTGTAAGTCAACATCGATCGCAACAAAACTTTTGTATAACAATCATTGTGCAATAAATGCTGTATTTCGTGATGCACAAAAGCGTTAAACATATTTCGGTCGTGCAAATGCTCCTTGATAAATTTCTCATTTATAGCAAAAACAGTCTGCCCAACACACACCTTCAGATGAGTTGCCTTGTCAATCTGTTGCATGCCAACAGCAAGAGGATGTATGCCATAATTCTCTAAAAGAGTTCTCACTCTGTCTACGCCGGCCTTCCATATCAAGTTAGTATAGAGAGCATTCGACTCTAGCACTCCCTTCTGTTCCATGCATCTAAAATTGCGCTGATTAATACTCTTAAGACGATCAAAATCACTAACAGAAGCGCCATTAATCTTTAATAAGACACTCATAAGTTCGCGCTCTTTATGTGCAAGCTCAGTAATATTTTTTTGCGCTACCAGAGCCCATGGTTTTTTGGTTGTTAACATTGCACAAAAATTCTTACGTTCTTGTTCAAAGGGAGCCTTATAGTTCCCCTGAGGAGCGTTTGAAAACTGCCGCATCAATTGAACCCTTTTTGCTGCTTGCGTAGCAAGGGTCTGTTGAGCTATAGATTTAAAGCTCATGCCATGAACAGACGAAGCAAAAGATATATACAATAGGGGAAAAATTATTTTTTTAGCCATAAGACTTCCAATTTTCCATTAGGTTATTTCTTTGATTTATTTTTTTCTATCGCTGCAACCATTTCTTGATGCAATTTTTTAAGATACTGAGCACGCTCTGAATCTAATGGATGGGTATTATCGCTCTTTCTTGATGGAATCCGACTAACGCCCGTTTGATATAGAGTCCATTGGAGCCACGATAACTTGGCTACGAACTCAGATTTATTCCGTTGATCTCTTTGAGAGAACATATCTGATAAAGATTTGGCGTACTTCGGATCTAATAACCCAGCCAAAATATCTGCACGTTTTTCTTGAAATCTACTTAATCGGTTGCTGAATAACTCTCCATATACTCTATCAATATTGTGAGTCTCCAGCAGTGCTAAAAGAATTACTTTCTTTATAGTATCATCATGCAAAAGATGCTGAATTTCATGACAGGCTGCAGCCTCAAATGAATGAGCAATATTAAAATCAGTGTGCATCATCACAGGATCAATAAATATTGTTTTGTTTGCCGAGTGTGCAACCATTGGTGAACCATCATTCTCTTCTGGTACTATTTTGATTTCATCAGGGCTAATATTACAATCCATTAAAAGTTTTTGAATACTTGATACGCGCTTTTTCCACACCAACAAATCCTGTTCGCTCATATTTTCTTCATCTTTACATTCTCTGGATTTCAATTCTCCCCTTTCAACAATTCCGCAACAATCTTCTTCATACCGCGACCATTCAGCAGGAGTAATTCTCGTATTCTTAAATAACTCATCCATTAATGATTGTTCTTCTTTTTTGAGCCGCTCAATACGTTCTTTTGCAACTTCACCCCAAAGAGTCTTTCCAAGATCTTCAGAACATTGATTTCGCGCTTGCTCAAAAGGCAATTCATACAACTTAACAGATTCTTGTTCTTCTTTGTCTTCACAGTGAGCAACTGAAGCAGTTGCTATAGTGCCTAACGCGCCAAGGGCCATTGCAAGATAAGGATTGAAATATCGCTTTTGCTTTTGATCTTTATCTTGATTTTTTCGTTGGTCTTGTAATGCATGAATCACATTCGAAACATTTTGATTTACACACGCAACTTGATTTATCTGAGGGATCGAAGAGGTAAAGCGTCCTGGCCTGAACGATGGCAAAGTCTTGGTGGCTATCGCCAAGGTGGGCATACATTTTGCAGATTGCGTCAACGAATGTGACAACGGCCGCACTATACTGGCCGCAGCTAATCTGCTTGCCAATTGCCCTAAAAATCGTGATGACATACCCTGCATTGGCAGGATTGAACATGTCAGCGAAAATAGAACTACATACTTTATTTGTTTAAACATAAAACCTCCAAATCATTTTTAAGAAATTATAACACCCATTGATTGAACTATTTCTTGATGCACTACCTTTAAATAAGCATCACGCTCTGCATGTGATGGATGCATACTATTAACTTGATTAACAAAATCATGATACTCATCCATTGATGCAAGAAGATCATTCGATATATCTAACGCATACTGAGGATGCACTAAACTTGCTAAAATATCTGCACGTGTTTCTTGAAATTTACATAAGCGACTCATAAACGAATTCAACCAAGCCTCGTCTATTGAACATTGCATGCCCAAGCTGTTAAGATTGGCTACTACTGACCTGATATAACAATCATTATGCAAAATGTGTTGAATTTCATGACAGGTGATGGCTTCTAAACTATTTTGATCAATCTCCATTGGGTTAATCGAAATATGGCGCAGGGTAGCACTCACTGGCGATAATGCATTATCATGCACAAGTATTGAAACATGCGGGCATAGATTAAATTTTTCCAAAAGAGTTTGTACTGTTGATTGGCTTTGTTCTGATATCAAAGCATCTTCACCTTGAAGCTCTTCTTTAATAGAATCTTCAGGTGTAGGTCGCTGTGCAAGCAATGCCTCTTGTTGATTAAAAGGCTCCTGACACATTACTTTACACTGTTCCCACTGAGCAGGAGTAAGTCCTGTAACGTTAAATAATTCATCCATAAGAATCCCTTCTTCTTGCTCAAATTGCGCAAGGTATTTTTGAGTAACAGCGCCCCATTTTTTATCCTCAACAAGTGCGCGGTGGAACTCTTTACATTGCTTTTCAAAAGGAGCTTGATAGAGAGATAACTGTTGTTTGGTATCAAGAGCAGGAAAGATAAACATAAATCCTGCCAAGATGCTTAGGGTGACCGCCAAACCTATAGCGTATATGTACTTCATTATCCCCCCTTATTGGTATTTACTTATCTAATATCACCGAATAATTAATTCATTTAGTAATAATTATATAGGTAAAAACAATAAAATCAACAAAAATGCCTTATTTAGGCCATTTTTCAATAAAATAATCCCCTGGAACCTAGAAAACAGGAATGTTGACTTAAGGCCTACCTTTAATTTAATGTGCTTAAAAAGGCCCCCTCATTGAATTTTAAAGGAGAATATGATGATTAAAGGCGTTAAACAGTCAACTTTTGCGTGTGTACTCATTGTGGCATTATTGTCAGCAACGCTTTCAATCCAAACTATACCGCCAACACAGATGGCCAGCGGAATTCCCTACAATGAACGCCAAGCAGCGGTACGAATCGGCACAGGCTTATGTAAACAAGAACTGTACTACCTCAATCAAAGATTACCAGGAGTAAAGGCTGCCATAGAGGCCATAGTGGGCTCAGAACTTAAGGACAATGAAGTCCCGCGCATTGCATTTTGCTCAAGTGGTGGCGGCCTCAGGGCTGCGATCTCCACCCTTGGTTTGCTCCAGGGTGCTGAGTTACAAGTAAAAAGGCAACCAGCACGCTCATTATTAGATTTTATGGGCATAAAGCAATTCATCGCCTATATCACTCTTTATTTTGCACAATGGTTTGGCTGGAACCAGCCTGCCACGATCACTCCAAACAATGACATCCTAGAACCACACCCCCTCAACCTACTCGATGCCTGCACCTACACAGCAAGTCTTTCTGGGTCATCATGGGCTCTTGCTGGATTAAACCAGTCTCGCATGTCGCCCACCAACTATTTGGAACATCTTTCCAATCAAATTAACAAGTCGCTCATTACTGATGTCGACGTTCAAGAAATCGTGTTTGAAATTATAGAAAAATGTAGCTATGGCCAACCAGTGTCACTTATCGATATTTATGGTGGTCTTCTTGCCCATAAATTTTTGAAAAATCTTGGCAATAGCGATGAATCAGCAATCGACTTAACTTCATATGCTAGCCTTACCACCTCAGCGCAGATCCCACTCCCCATTCATACTGCTATTATGGGCGAAAAAGCTGGTCAATATATCTGGGTAGAATTCACTCCTTACGAAATTGGTAGCGTTGACTTGCGCTCATTTATTCCCACATGGGCATTTGGCAGAAAGTTTAACAACGGAACTTCAACCGATTTTGCGCCACCGCAAGCAATGGGTTATGGCATGGGCATTTGGGGATCTGCCATATCAATGAGTGCAAAAGAATTTTTCAATCTTGTTATCGAACCAGAATTAGGCACTATCGGCGCCAGTTATTTAGAATCACAATTTGGACACATTGCCGCATCCGGCGCTCCTGCACTAGCGCAAATTTATTTAGAACTCACCAAACACAAAGAACGTTGCGCTCAAGATCTTACACGGTCCCTACTCGACACTCGCATCTCGCCAGCACAAGTGTTCAACTGGGCCTACGGCATGGCAACAGCACTTAACAACGAAGCGGATACAATAACTCTGGTTGATGCTGGCATCGACTTTAGTATTGCGCTACCACCACTGCTGCGCAGCGAACGAGCCGTCGATATAATTATTCTGTGTGATTATTCCGGCGGAACTATCGAAGATGATTTACGCGAAGCTGATGCCTACGCTCAACGTAATGGTTTGAGATTCCCTACTATTGATTATAGCAAAGTTAACCAGGTATGCTCAGTCCATCGTGACGCATCAAATCCTACTGCTCCTATTATAATTTACATGCCGCTCATCAAAAATGATAGCTACAGCAATGGTTGGGATCCAAAAACCGCAGATTTTACTGCCACCTTAAATCTCGAATACACAAAAGACCAAACCGCCCTGCTCAGTGGTTTATCCAAGCAAAATATGATAGACAGTCAACGCATGATTATTGATACAATTAAGCAATGGATTGAAGATAAGAGAAAAGAGTGAGTTTTTTAATTATATGACGTACATAAAAATGGCGAGGTATCTTGCAGTACCTCGCCACTATCTTTTCTACGATATTACGAAATTTTATAAATTCTGTGTTTACCAACTTTAA